>WGMD01000011.1 GCA_016125255.1 Planctomycetota bacterium
CAAGATGACGAGCTTCGACCGTCAACAGATCGATGCGATCCGAAAGGAACTGAATCAGACCTTCAACACCCAACACCAACCCGCCGTCCAGACACCCGCCCCTTCACGAATTTACAGCACGACAGGGACTTGACCGCGGAATTTCGGGAGGTCACCAATCGTTGGTCTCAAATTGCATTGGCATATAATATTTTCTATAAAAATCCCGAGATTTTTGACAATTGGTGCCGTGATCATTGTCCCGGATTAGAGCCTCCAGAATGAACGAAATAGAAAAGTGAATTGACATCGGCCGACGCGGCCGATACTGTTCTCCAGATCGCAGGGGCGCGTGGTGGCGCCTGACTGCGGCCCGCGAAAGCGGGTGCCAAGGCTGGTTGGAAATTAAAAGACTATCAAGGCCGCCGAACGTTTCATCGCGAATGGAACGTTCGGCGGCCTTTTGCTTTGGCAGGGCCGCCGTGACTCAAGGAGCCACGGATGGCCCTCTCGGACACGGATGTTTCAGGGATCGTCTTCCGCATCCTCGCCGACTACGGCGGGCACAACTTCGACGTTGACGAGCTGCGCTCCAACGCGGCTTCCGTTTACCTTTCCGCCGATCTCAGTTTCGATTCGCTCGATCACGTCGAGTGCGTCATCGACCTCGAAGATGCGCTCGGCGTCGTGATCGACGACGACGCATGGGCCGGCGTCGAAACCGTCGCCGAAGTGATCGAACTCTGCCAGCGGCTCGTGCGCGAGCACGGAGGTGCCGCGTGAACGAGTGGCAGGATTGGCGCAACATGGTGCTCTGGATCGTGTGCATGCTCGTCGCATGCCTGGCGATGATCCTCTGGGTCGCGGCGCTCGATGCGATGCTCTCTGGCTGCTCGCACGTCGATCGCGCCAAGCCGCGCACGATGCCGACGGAGATCGCGACGCCGATCGAAATCGCGCCCGTCGTGCCGTCGCTTCCCGCCTTGCCCGCGCTCTATGACGCGATGCTGTTCGCGGACAAGCCGACCACGGCCGAGCTCGGCATGCGGCCGATTCGGATGGTGTACAAATCCGAACTCTGGCCGGCGGGCTCCGACGATTCGCAGGCCGACGAAACGCGCGTCAAGGCGATCGCGGCGAAGGTCGCGCCCGGTGCGGTGCTGTGTTTCGACATCGAGCACTGGCCCGTCGACGATGCGAACATCGAGGCGACGATCGACAAGCTCATCGCGGTCGCCGACTGGGCGCACGCTGCGGCGCCGACGGCGAAGGTCGGCTTCTACGCGATCATGCCGATCCGCGACTACTGGACGCCCGTTCAGGCGAAGCCCGACCAGCTCGCCAAGTGGCACGCCCGCAACGCGAAGTTCGCGCGACTCGCCGAGCACGTCGATGTGATCTTCCCCTCGCTCTACACGTTCTACGACAAGCCCGATGCATGGGTGATCTACGCGCGGGCGAACATCGCCGAGGCCGCGCGGTTCGGCAAGCCGGTCATCGCGTTCCTCTGGCCGCAGTACCACGACTCGAATGCCGCGCTGCATCACACGCTGATCGACGGAGCGTTCTGGCAGACGCAACTCGACACGACGATCGACGCGGGCGTCGCCGGCGTCGGCATCTGGGGCGGCGTGCTGCCCAAGGGCGGGCGTCTGACATGGGACGCGCAGTCGCCTTGGTGGCGCGCGACGATCGAGACGTTTCATCTGCCGACCACATCTTTCGTACCGCTGCCGTCCGGTCGCCTCACCGGCGGCAGCATTCACACGGCGCCGATCGCTGCGTACCAGGCCCACGTAAACAGGGCCGCCGAATGTGGCACCAAATCGCAGTCTTCCCGCCGTTTTTACTTTGCCGCCAACAGTGAGGTGTTGCCATGAAGCGCCGTCGTGAAGTGATCGACCCGGTCACGCGAGAAATCAATCGTCGCGAATCCGCGATGCGACGGCTGGAATCCAAGATCACCGAATTGAACCTCGCGCACTACAAGGAAGTGCTAGCGATCCGAACCAAGATCGAATTGCATCGCACGATCGTGAACACCCTGAAAGGCAAGTCATGAACGACACCAAACCCTTCTACACGTCACACACATTCTGGGCCGCCGTCGGCGTCGCCGCCGTGGCGATCGCCCGCTACTTCGGCTACTCGCTCAGCGAATCCGACTCGATGGAAGCCAGCGGCCACGTCGAGGCGATCGTGCTCGGCCTGCTGTCGCTCTGGACGATCATCGGCCGCGTGAAGGCGAGCAAAAAGATCACGCTCAAGTGAACCCCTCAACCGGGCAATAACGCCCATTCGAAAGGACTTCGAACATGCTTCGCAAACCGTGCTTCCAATCCCGTGCCTTCCTCGCGATCGTCGCCATGATGGCGGTGTGCCTTCCGCTCTCCGGCTGCACCAGCGCCGCCGAAGATCGCGGCTCGTGGGGCGACCAGCGTCAGCAGTCGCCGATCACCATCGGCATCAACAACGGCACCGCCACGCAGACGCCCGATCAGTCGATCGACGCGCAGACCGCCAATGTCGCGGCCGAGGCGATTGATGCGAAGATCGAAGCGCTCAGTACCGCGCTGAAGTCCGCCAGCGATGCCGGCGACGCCGCCCAGGTGAAGACGCTCACCGCCGAGATCGCCAAGCTGCAGCAGGCGAAGACGATCGTCGCCTCCGGCGGCCAGGTGTTTTTCGTCGGCGGGAACCTGAGTCTTTCGATCGCCGCGACGGGCAGTTCCTCCGCCGCCTCGCCCGGCCAATCGACGCAGACGCCGACCGGCCCGCAGACGCCGATCTCGATCCCCATCAATCTCACCCCCGGCGCGGGCTCGAACCTTTCCGTCGGCACGCCGACGGCTTCGCAATGACACCTTCACCGGGCCGGGCTTGCCTGGCCGATCCACCCATCCTCGCCGGCAGAAATGCCCGCGGGGATTTTCAAACCCGGAGGCCACGATGCCTGACGAACACACGCAGATCGAGCAGCTCACCAGCGAGACGCGCAAGGCGCACGAAGAGATGCGTCATGACATTCGCGATCTGACGCGGCAGGTCACGGAGTACACCACCGTCACGCGCCGCCACATCGCCGAAGCGGAGAAGCTCGACCGCAAAGTCGATCGCATGCTCGAAGACCATGAAGGTCGGCTCAAGTCGCTGGAGGTTTGGCGCGGTGGTGTGGACCGCAGCCTGCCGACCAAGCTCATCGACGGCGCCCAGATCGAGGCGGACATCGATCGGCTGGACGCCGACGTGGTGGCGATCAAGACCACGCTCGCGAAGTACGGCGGGATCGCACTGGCCATCTGGACCGTCGCGCAGTTCGTGGCTGCCCCGGCGATGCAGGCCCTTTGGAAAGTGGCATTCGGAGGTTGAACATGCCGGACCTGAAACGCCTCGGTGCGATCTCGCACCTGGAATCTGAAATCGAGCGGATCGAGACCGAGCTCAAGAGTCTCTCGGAGAGCATGGGCGACAAGCTGCTCGCGCTCAGATCGCACTTGGACACCGACGGCAAGGGCGTGGTGTTCCTGGCCAATCGTTACTACGAGCTGCAGCGTCAGGGCATTGAGATGCGGGCGCGTCTGGAGGAACTGCGTTGACCGACGCGATCGCGCATACCGGAATGCCGAGTCGGCCCGAGCTGGTGGCGATGGCGATCGGTCGCCTCGACACCGCGGGCATTCGCTCGCAAATGCTGGAGCTCGACGGCGCCACGCTGCGCGATCTGTGCATTCGCCTCGTCGACCGCGCCGTGTCGGTGGCGATGGCGCACGACTGGCTCAACAAGGAGCTCGGCGGCGATGAGGAGAATCAGGTCGTCGACGACAACGCGGTTTACCGATTTTCAAAACACTTCCGCCGGCTCTACGACCAGGTGCGGTCCGAGGTCGCTCGATCCGTGATGCGATCGAAGGTGCTCGGCGCCGACGATGCGACGATTCGCAACATGACGCGAGCCGCGCAGCACATGCTCATCGAAGCGGCGACCGAGCGCATGCTCGACCGCGACGTGGAAGAGATCGATCCGAAGGAACTCAACACGCTCGCCCTCGTCGTGCGTCGCGCCCAGGCGACGCAGGTGGCGCAGGACGCCTTGGAGATTTCAAAGCGCGAAGCGGAACAGCGAGCGGAGAAGCTCGCGACGGAGATCGAGCGGCTCAAGCTCGATCTGGATCAGCGTCGCCGGGCGATCGAGTCGGCGAAGAAGATCGTCGAGACGAAGGCCGACGCTACCGACGGCCGCATGACCAAGGCCGACATTCTCGACGTGCTCGATAAAGCGATGAAGGGGGAAATGTGATCGACACCGGGCCGGACATTCTCACTTCGCCGAAGACCCGAGCCGGGCGCATTCTGCTTCCCTACCAGGAAGCATGGCGCCGCGATCGGTCGCCCGCGAAGATCTGGCCCAAGTCGCGACGTATTGGCGCGACCTACGTTGAAGCCGCCGATGTGTCGATGACGCGCAGCTTGCCCGCGGGTCATCTGGGGGCGCGGCATGAAGACTACTGGTTCGCTTCCGCAGACGAATCCGCCGCCTACGAGTTCGCCGAGTATTGCCGCTTTTGGGCGAAGGTGATCAACAGCGTTGTCGATTACTTCCGATTCGATACGTCGGATTCGAACACCGGCTCGGCCTATTGCGTTCGCTATGAATGCGGCAAGCGCATGGTGGCGATGCCCGCCAATCCGAAGCGTTTCCGATCCAAGGGCGGCGATGTCGGTCTCGACGAATTCGATTACCACGATGATCCTGGGCTGATGTGGGACGCGGCATCGCCGACGACCACATGGGGCGGATGGATCAGAGTGCTGTCAACCTATAACGGCGAAGGCCGGTTGTTTCATCAGCTCGTCAAGAAGTCGGTGCCTTACGACGGTCGCTCACTCGGCTCATCCGACTATCGATTCTCGCGCCACTTCGTCAGCATTCTCGACGCGGTCGACCAGGGACTGGTCGAGCGCATCAACGAGATGAAGGGGACGAGCTTCACGCGCGAGCAGTTCATCAAAAGCTGTCGGGATCGATGCCGCAACGAGGATCAGTGGAAGCAGGAGTACCTCGGCATTCCGGCGATGGATTCTTCGGCATGGCTGATGTCACCGGCGAGCAGACTGGCACGGCCGCGATCAGCTTTGGCGAGCAGCTCAAGGAGTTCTTCGCCTCGCGCGGCAGTCCGCTTGCGGGCGCCCAGGCGATCGCGGCCTTGCAGCGCAATCCCGCCCTGGCGAATCAGTTTTTGGCGGGCGCGACATTCGAGAAAAAGAGCCTCGCCTCGATCCGCGAACTGCTGCTCAACAGGAACTCAGGCACGGCGTCCTATTTCGCACAGAATCTCGCCAAGTTCGGCAACGCCGATTCATTGCGAGCTCAGGCGGCGGATCAACTTCGGCAGCTTGGCTCTGGCGCCGTCGAGCAGAACGCGGCCGTCAATCGCGCCTTCGCCGCCACACAAGAGCAGCTCGCGAACGAGGACCTGCCTGGCGGTCAGGGCGGCGCCATCCGCGATCAACTCGTGGCCGCCTTGCAGCAGGCAGGCCAGGGAGCATTTGCATCGCAGATTTCCAAACTTCAATTCGAGTTTGGCACAGGAGTCGGTCGTCGGAATGCTTTGAACAAGGCGGTCGAACTCATCGAAGCCCGTCGCCAGCAATTGCTTTATCCAACTGAATATGTCGATTTCGGCGAAGCGGGCGGGGCGACTGTTCCCCGCAATCCCACCCCGCTCGAAACTAAGCAGGCCGCGAGTCTCGGACGGCTCGAAATCAACATCACCAACATCGCCAACCAGAACAACCTCAATAACGACGGCACGAGTCGCACGACCGAGCTCATTGGAAGGGATGACCTGCCATGAGCTACACGATCGACGGAGTCGCCGTGAACAGCCGCACCGATTGGCAGCACACGCCGCTGCCCGGTCCGGCTCAGAACCGCCGCGAAGACGGCTTCCCCGGCATTGCCGAACGCATCGTCTTCACCGGCCCGGCGATGCCGCCGGATTTGGTCGTGATGGGTTACCTGGAGGGCTCGTCGACGACGGCGGAACTCGCGAATCAGTCGCTCATCGGACAGGTGCTCACGCACGCGAACCTGCGCGGCAGCAGCTCGACGCACAGCGTCGCCATTCACGGCTACACATTCGCGAACTGCGAACTCGCGAGCTTCGAAGTGATCGGCCCGGTGGAGACGGTCGATCCGGCCGCCGGCACGATCAAGGTCCAGCGACTCGCTCGGTGGTCATGGAGGCAGCTGAAGCGCTGATGGGCACGCACCGCATCACATCCCGCATCATCCGCCCCGTGAAGCATCGCGTCTACACGCGCCGTCTGCGTCAGACGCGCCGCGCCTTCATGAACGGCGAGCACGGCTCCTGGACATTCGACCCGGCATTGCAATGTGACTTTGTGCGGATCGAAGCCGGTGCGGGGAATCACGTCGCACAGCTTAAATACATCCCCGAGGACAAGGCCAATGCCACGCTTGAGCGGATGCTCGCGATCTACTCGACGGACGATCAGGTGAAGGTCGTCGTCGATCCGGTCAACGATCCAGGCGTGAAGCAGACCGGACCATTCGCGTCCGGCACCTCAGGCATCGTGCTCTTCGAAGGCGTGATGCACACGCAGAATCAAAGCATTCAGACCGGAGAGAGCGGCGGCGAGTTCCTCACGTTCACCTCACGCGCCATGCCGTACATGGACAACCGCCTGTACTGGCGACAAATCTTCGGCCGGTGGATGAAGACGGGATCGCAGGTGGGCATGATCGAGACGCCCGACCTGCCGGCGGTCTTCAACTTCCGAGGGCGGCCGAATCGTCATGGCTCCGAGACGATCTACGCCCAGGTCGCTCAGATGAAACAGACGCTCACGGCGCCGCTGTGGACGCACGACGACGACCCCAAGGCGCAGCCATGGACCGCTCGCGAGGCGATCGCCAGCATCCTCGTCGAGCGTGTGTTCGGCGATCAGTATCTGGGTTTCCACTTGCCGCGCACGATCGACGTCGACTACCTCGTCGTCGAGCAGCTCAACATGACCGCGGATCAGGCGGGCAAACGGTCCGATCGATTCCATGGGCTCGACGACCAACTGCCCGAGGTCAACGTGCAGGGGCTGGGGGCGATCGATGCATTGAACAAGGTCTGCGACGCGGCCGGCTTCCTCATGACTGTCGAGTGCCTTCAGGATGACAGCACCGGCGAGACCGGCTTCAGCGATCGCCGCTATTGGCTGTCGATCGGCCGCAAACGCACGGGCAACGTCTTTTACTTCGATCTGGCGAAGACGGGCTCGTCGTTTGCATCCGCGGATTCTCTGACGCGCGCCAACAACGTCGGTCGGTACATGGGCATCAAGGATTCGAGCGAGATCATCACTCAGGTGATGGCCGTCGCGCCGTGCTACATCGAAGCTCGCTTCGATCTGAAGCCGCTGTGGTCCCCGGCGCAAATCGACACGACCACGCCGACGGCGGAGTACGCTCAAACCAAGAAGGTCGAAACCGACACCACCGGCTATCACGCCAAGTACGTGCTCGGCGGCGTGCTGAATCAGAACTACGCGCACGTCGGCCGTCTCTGGGGCATCGATTGCGTCGGCGGCTTCAAGGGCTACGAGACCTCCACGCCGGCCTATGCTCACGATCCCGACGGCTTCGACTTCGTCGCGGCGCTGGGGCTCAATGATCCGGACGCCACGCCGGTCGCTCGCCGCACGAACGCCGGCATCATCGAACCGATCAAATGGACGAAGCGCCTGCGCCATATCCTGACGTTGCGTAGCCCACTCGCTCGCGCTTATGGGATTCTTCTTTGGCTGGAAGTCAGTGAGGATGCTGGTGAAAACTGGCTGCGATGCAACGCGGACATTACAACGCTTCGCGACTTCTTCGGCATTCGGTTCAATCTCCAAAATCTCGCAGCGGTCAACAATAATTATCTGCGCACCAAAGTCGCCTTGACCGACGTGAGCAAATCCTGGTGGGCATTGATCCTCTCCGGTGATCTGCGCTTCCGCATCACCTGCTCGATCATCGCCGATCATGCTTACCGCGCCGATGCAAAATCGAAGGCAGGCGTCGGTACGGTATATCCGATGACGCAGTGGTCATCGGTCAACATGGAACAGACGTGGGTCGCTCCCAACACGCTCTTCAACACCGACGAAAAGAAATGGCTGGAGATCGCTGCACGCGTCACCGACGGCGGCGACGAGCTGAAGACCGGCAAGTCCCTTCAGCAGATCGCCGACGAGCGGCAGGCGCTCCTTCGCGATGCTCGTTTCAGCTTCCACGCGGACACCGCGATCATGAACTTCCAGCAATATCACCTGGGCGATCGCATCGGCGGCATTCGCGGCCGCAACATCAGCTTTAACACGAGCTCGTCGACGCCGCCGGTCTACCCGGACGTCGTCGGCATCACCTACAACCTCGGCGAGAAGGATCAGTCAATCGAGCTGTCGCTCGACGATCACCGCCTGGTGGGGAGACGCTGATGGCCGACCTGAAACTCAAAGTGCTCACCGATCCGGACTGGCAGCAGGAAGACAAGCTGCAGATGGTCATCGGCTCGGAGAACGTCGAGAGCCTGGCCGACAGCTCGCCCGCCGGCGGCGAGGTGACCAACGAGGTCGAGCTCTGGCCCGGCAACACCAAGGGCGGCTTCGGCTCCGACGCGCTGGGCGAGGCGCCCTTCGGCTATTCACGCGAAGGGTGGGGCTTTGGCCAGGGCGAGTTCGGCTACGGGCTCTTCGGCGTCAACGACGTGCCGCGCACGCTCGTGGAGGCACGCGTGCTGCCGGAGGATCGATGCGCGGTCCTGCCGATCGGCGCCCGCACGATCGACGCGATCGGCAACGTGAGCGACGTGACCGAAACACTCGTCGGGCTCGATGACCGCCCGAGCGGCCCGCTCGATCCGTCGATCGCATCGACGGGGCAGCCGCTCGAAGCGCGACTCACCTGGACGCTTTCACCGGACGTTTGAAGGGGCTTCGCATGACCGTTAAAGACCCGACATCAGCACAGATACTCGACATGCTCAACGACGACACGTTCGAGTTCGCCAACACCGGCGGCGGACCGATCGCGCCCGGCACGCAGCCCTGGAGCGACGAGGCCAATGCGCTGCTCTATCACCTGTCCAAGGGCTCGGCGGGGTTCCTGCAGGTACGAAAGGCGACTACCAATAACACGACGATCGCCGTGCTGCCAGGCCGCTGCACGATCAACGGTACGGAGCTCTCCTACGCCGGCGGCACCGTCGATCTTGCGGCCTACAACAACGACACCGCTTACGTTTGGGTCTATGTCAGCAGCGGCGTGGCGACGATCGGCAAGGGGGCGGACGGGGCCGGCTGGCCAGGCGTCGCGCACATCAAGCTCGCCGAGGTCACGCTCTCTGGCGGCGACTTCACCGAGACCGACATCATCGATCGCCGGCCCGCGGTGATGATCACCAACTACCGTCAGTCCGCGGCCGTCGCCAAGCTCACGCAGAGTATCAGCTCTACGCCGACGCAGACGCAGGTCACCAACATCCAGAACAAGATCAACGAGCTCATCCAGGCACTCATCGACGCGGGCCTCATGGCCAGCTAATCAGGAGCATCCCCATGCCTTTCAGCCGCCAGTCCGCCGCCAAATTCCTGAACGACCTGTTGATCGATGGATCAATCCCGTCGCTCGGGTCGACCTTCTTCATCGCCATCCTCCGGGCCGATCCCGGTGAGGACGATTCGGCGTTTGACGAGCCGCTCGAAGACAGCGGCTATGCGCGTGTGCAGGCCGATGCGGGCGACTGGAACACGCCGGCGGTGGCCAGCGGCGTCGTCCAGAGCACCAACGTCAATCTTTTGAACTTCGGCACCGCCGCAACGGATATCGGCAACGTGTCGCACTTCGCCGTTATGAACCGTGACGCCGCTGACTACGCCGTCGCCGCTTTGACCACGGGCATTGCCGGTGCGGGCGCGTTTAAGGTGGCGGGCAACATCACGGCTCAGCTCGTGGTCGGCGAACTGATCTTGATCCGCGACAGCACGGGCAATGACGGCGTCTATCACATCCGATCAGGGTCGTCATATTCGGCACCCAACACCACGATCAATGTCGAAGAAGCAGTGAGCGATGCGACGGTCGACGGCACGGTTTGGTTGCTTGGCGCCATCATCGACAAGGGCACGCTGGACACTACCAAGGACATCGGCACCGGCGACACCATCAAGATGAACGCCGGCGACGTGAAGGTCGGGGCGAAGACCGTCTTCTAAAAGCGAGTAATCCTCATGTCAACGCAGACACTTTCAACGGCCCCGGACAACTCCAGCGATGCGGCGTTTCGCGCATGGGGCTCGGCGATCAGCACGGCGATTGCGGCACTGGGATGGGTGAAGCTCACCGGGATCGGCGAGATCAACTGGACAACGGTCTCGCGCGGTGATCCCGCGGGCTTTGAAATCTGGCAGACGGACGACGGGCTCACCGATCTATTTTTGAAGATCACATACGGTAGTTCCGGTGGCGGGTCAGGCACGCCGAAGATCACGGCGCAGCTCGCGACGGCGACGGATGGGGCGGGGTCATTATCGGGGACGCAGATCGGTGCGGTCTTCACCTTCTTGAGCCCGAGCACGGGCTCGACGGTGCGCACCTCCTATCTCAGCGGCGATGAGGGTCGTCTGACAATGGCGCTGTTCACCGGCGGTTCGGGGTGCATGCTCATCGATATTGAGCGGCTGCGAGATGCGACCGGTGATCCTGTTTCGGATGGAGTCGGCACATACGGCGCGGCGGAAAGCGCAGCATCGAAATCCTATTTCGCGCATCAATATCTGCCGACGAGCGGGACGCCGATTCTGGGCAAGACCAACACAACGGGCACGATATTAACGCCTTGGCCGATGGTGATCCCGCCATTGCAATCGGCGGGGGTCACGTCTGCCATGAACGGTTCGAATTGGGGCATGTTCCCGATCTTCCCGTGGTGGGGGATCGTCATCAATCCGATTGTTTCGCTCGTGGGGTATTTTCACGCTGACACGCCGGAGTACTCGACGTTTTCGCTCTCGATGTACGGCACGAGTCGCACGTATCTGGCGCTCGGGACGACGAACGTTTCGATCAATAGTGCGCCCGGCTTCACGCTTGCGATGCTGTGGGAATAAATGGCGTATCTGACGATCACATTCACTGATCTTCCGGTGGTGACACGCACAGCATCTACGCGCGGCGTGGATTCAGTCGTCTCGCTGCTTCGCACGGCGTCACCGATGTTCGTGCGCCGGATCAACGGCAGCCTATGGGCGCCCGCCGGCGGACCTGGTCCGGATGTGTTCCTGTCGGGCTCGGCGATCATGGCAACGCCAACGCATGGCGCTTCGTCGATAGAACGATTCCTCTCCGGCAGTGCCATCATCGAGTCGTCGGCTCACGCGCTGATCGGGAAAGACGTCTCGCTCTCCGGTTCGGCGATCGTCACGATGGCATCTACGGCCGCGTTGGGCGTGCCCGTGTGGCTTTCGGGCTCGGCGATCGTCACGACGACGACGCATGCCCTGGCAAATCTCGATGATCTGGTTTCGCTCTCGGGATCCGCGATCATGTCGTCGATCGCCAGCGCCACAATGGTGCTCGACATTCATCTTGCGTCGACGCTGTTTCTCAAGGGCACGGATGCGCTGGTCAGTGCTTCGCATGCCGGCATCGCGGACGTGCTCAAATGGGTGGACTTCGAGCCGCCGGCATTCGGCGAGCTCGCCGCGGGGCCGGCGCAGTCGGGCACGGTGACGATCACGCAGTCGGCGACGGCCGCCATGCCAGATCGCGGAGCGATCGGACTCCTCGTGTCGATGACGGCCGGCGCCGGCGACGGATCTGTGCAGCACGATCTGGGCAGTGCGCAGACGATTCTCTTCACACGCATCATGTTCGCGCCCGCCACCCTCAGCGGCGGCGCCGTGACGATCGTCATGGGCAAGGGCAGCGACATCGTCGAGCGGTGGCGCATCACCTACACGCCTTCGACGCGGGCGATCGCCGTGGCCACGAGCACCGGCGAAAGTCTGTCGGCGACGCTCGTCGCCGGGCTCGACTGGCATTGCATCGAGCTGGAGGTGAACGCGATCACCGGTGCGCTCGAGCTTTGGATCAACGGCATCCGTGCCGACAGCGACACGGGCATCAGTGCCACGCTCGCCGCTCGTTACGTGCAGATTGGCGCCGTGACCAAGGCCACGGCCGCGACGGGTGACTTCTACCTCGACGAATGGATCATGGCCAACCGCTACATCGCGCCGGTGCGCGTGTTCCCGATCGAGGACCACGCCGGCGACGCCAGGCGTTTGCTGGTCGTGTACAACCTCGACGATGCGGAGTCAATCGAATGGGCACAGTGGTATCGCGATTACCACGGCGTGCCCTACGCCAACCTGGTCGGCCTCGCGCTGGGCACCGACGAGGACGTCGACGCGACCGCCGCCGGCAACCTGCGCACGGCCGTCGCGGCTTACATCGCCGACAACTACCTCGCGCCGTTCATTAAATCGATTCTGCTGGGCTACGGCTGCCCCGGCACCTTCGACGGGTCGCAGTCGCTGCAGAGCTGCCTGGCTGATCTGAGCGACGCCACGGCCGACCTGGCGAACCCGCTCTACATGGCGGGCGTCGTCGACACCGACGATCTGCCCGATCGGTCCTCGCTCATTGCGGCCGGCCGCTACCTCGTCGCCGAGATCAACGCTCCGACGCTCGTCATCGCCAAGGCAATCACGACGCTCGGCGCCGGGATGGTGCACACCGACGCGGTCGATCGCGAGTTCGGCGTGCTCGATGCGTCGATCGACCGCATCGCGGCTGCGGCCGACGACTGGTCGGACTTGACGGCCTGGCTCGGCACGGTGAGTCAGCAACAGGCACGCCTCCCGCTCGATGCGGATTACGACGGCAGCTCGCACGGGAGCGCGATCGAGATGACGGATGCGGATCACGGGGACTTCGACACGGACGGACAAACCCGCGCCTTGTTCGTCGGCGTGGGCAACAACGGTGCGGATGAGGTGGCCACATGATTCGACGCGGATCATCACGTGTATTGCTTCTGCTTTCCGGCGGGGCCGACTCGCACGCGGCGCTGGCGTCGCTCATTGCCGATGGCTGGTCCGTGACTTGCCTGACCTTCGACGGCAAACAGCACACTGAAATCCTCGCGGCAGCGCTCGCGGCTCAGGCCAACGATTGCGACCACATCGTCGTCGACGCGCCATGGTTCAACGAAGAAACACGCAGCGCGTGGCGGCTCATCTGGCGCGACCTGCGGGCGATTCCGTTTGTGCTCAGAACATCGCGCAGGCTCGGCATCGGAACGATCGCGATTGGCGTCAAGGCGACCGACAAAAAGCAGCTGCGGTGGCTGGGCGCATTCCTTTGGATGCTCAAGGTCGTCGAATTGTTGACCGGCCGCAACCTGCTCCTGCCGGTGTGGGGGATGCGCTGATGGATGTACACCGATTCGGCGACATCGCGGTCGGCTTCGCGGTCCTGACGTTCTCGATGTACGTCTGGACGCAGGGGCGCAGTCCGTGGCAGCCGGGCGAGCCGGGCGAGCCGCCGTCGGGCGTCGCAACGATTCAAATCATCGACGACATGGCAGCGATTTGTGGGTTCATGCGTCATCAGCCCCAGCCCGATTCAGACGCGCGTCGGCATGAGGAGCGCATCGTCTGGTCGGCGCTGCGTGCCAAGCTGCGCGAGTTGGGCATCAAACGGTACGGCATTCAGCGCCCGCATGACGCCCAGATTCGATGGAGGGCACTATGAAGATCGTTGCACTGATCGTCATCCTCGCCCCGCTGTGGTGCGGGGTGAATCGAAACTATTCAGGCCAGCCCAAACGAGGATCGGGCTGCGCCATTGAACCCGTCAGACATACGGCCGGCATCGGCCAGAAATGAGCAGGGTCATGGATTATCAGAAACTCCACACGCAGCTTCACGCGACATATGAGGCGGCGCCGGCGTTGACGGCGGAGCAGGTGGAGGCGGCCTGGCTGACGCTGTCGGCGCGCACGCAGAAGGTGACGGTTGCGAAGCGGCTACAGGTGGATGATCTGCTTTCGCTGCTGTCGCAGGAATCGCTGGCGAAGATTTCGGATGTCGTGTTGTCGGACGTCGGCCGGGCGGTGCGGGAGGGCGATGCGGACTCGATCGCGGGGTGGGTGAAGGTCGGCGTGGCGAAGGGTTGGATCACGCTGGGGGAGGCGCAGGCGATCGCGGCGGCGGCGGGAGCGACGGAGGAAGTCGACGAGCTGGAGTTCGCGGGTTTGACGGTTGAGGACATCAATTACGCTTGGAGCATGGCATGAATATCACAGCGGTGAAAACCGCCCGCGCCTTGCAGGCGTCGGCGAGCAATTCGGCAGGCGGGACGACGACGGGCTCGGCGTTCGATCTGCGGACGGCGCTTGGGCTGGGCATCACGGCGAAGGTGACGAATGGGGCGACCGGACCGACGGTCGGCTGCACATTCAAGGTGGAGGTGTCGAATGACAACTCGGCCTGGAAAACCTTTTGCAGCTATCTGGCGGACACGGGCAACGCGGCGGTGACGGAGTTCATTGCCACGATCGGGCCGGAGTGGATGTATGTCCGCACGGTGTTCAGCGGGAACACGGGGCAGGCGGTGACGGTTGAGGCGACCGGCCATGAGCTGACGAATCTGGCGACGGCATGACGTTTTACGCTGGACAGCCCGCATCGCTCGAGCTTGACACTCGCCATCCGTTGGCGTTTGGCCTCGATGGCTATTTTTTGCCGGGGCGGACGCTGGCGAATCTGGCGAAGGCGAACATCTCCGGATCGCCGACGGCGGCGACGCTGGGCGGGTCGGCGACGAAGGCGGTGACGACGACGGGCAAGATGTTGACGACGGGCGCGACGATGTCGCTGACGATGAACGCGCAGACGCCGATCGCCAATCTGCCGGGGTGGACGGTGGCAGTGCAGTTTCTGGATATGTCGAATCGCACGATCTGGTCGGCGTGGAACAGCGGCGGTTTTGCGAACATGACGCTGGTGCCGGTGGATGCGGGTGCGCTGAAGTTCAATCGTCGCAATGATGCCGGGTTTGATATGACGGCCGCGACGAGCACGGCGACGGTGGTGGGATCGAGGCACACGGTCGTGGTCGCGGTGCGGGGCACGACGGGGGAGATTTGGATTGATGGTGTGCTCGACACGAGTTTCACGTATGACCCGACGGCGATCACGACCAATGTTTTCGCCTTCGGGGCGAACGTCGGGGGAACGATTTTCCGCGGCGATTTCATCTATTGCGCTCGCTGGCGGGTGGGGTTGTCGCAGAATATGATCCGACAGCTTTTCGCTGATCCGTTCGCGATGTTCCGGTCGCGGAATCGGGTGATTGGATTTCTGACGAGCGAGCCGCCGCCGGCGGCGAACCTGGTGCGGGCGGCGGTGGTGGCGGGGTATCCGGCGGCGATCGGTCATGTGGGGGAGGTTGCTGGTGATGAGCTGATCAATCCCGCGGCTCTGATGGCGGGCCTGCGCGAGGGATGGACGCTGGCGGAATCGCTGGCGATCGCCACGCCGAAGATGAACACGAATGTGCGGATGATTGGTGATCCGATCGCTCGCGTTCTCATGCCTCGTCAGGGCTACAACATCTACGCTCGGCCGACGGACACGGCGGAGGACGAACTGATCGCCGTTGCTCCGGCCGGCGTGAACTCGATCGACCTGACCGACTTCGCCGCTGGCTCGACGCAACTTGTGAGCGTGCGGTCCGTCAATCGTTGCGGCGTCGAAGACGACGACGCGGCGCCGGTCCGCCAGGTCAGCTTCGATGACGACGGTAATTTGATCCTGCCGGCACCGAACACGGTCATCGAGCTGCGGCTGAAGGTCGCTGCCGGCGGCGAGGTCACCGCCGTCTGGCTGTATCGTGAGAACGGCCAGTCCGTCGCGCCGGATCGCTTCAACGTCTACATCACGACGGGCGATGACGCGTTCGATTTCGGCACAGTCGATGCTGCGGTTAGCTATTCGCCTTCGCGGCAGTTCAGCCAGGCGATCGGCACTTACGCGCATGGCACGCGCGTGCGCGTAGCTGTGGAGAGCGTCTCGGCCGACGGCATTGCTCAGGTGGCGAAGCGCATCGCCTCGATCGTCGTCGACGCGTCGGCGCCCGATCAGCCGACGGGCCTGGCTGTGGAGGTCACACGCGAATGATCCAGCCAGGCGTAGAGCGTCATCAGATCAGCGTCGCCGATCGTGCGCGGCAGCAGGCGGAGCTGCGGTCGATCGAGCTTCGCGATGGCATCCCTGAGCCGGGCGGCGCGGGCGCCCCCGTGAAATGGTTCGCCGTGCTGTCCTTTGAAGGCGATCATCTGGTGTGCAATGAGTGGGATTGGGCAACTCAGACGCCGATTGGCGACCTTGTGAAGATCGCCATGCCGCCGCTGCTGCGCGCGAGCGATTACGATCACAAGACGATCGACGGCGTGACGTACGCTGCCAACCCCACGGGGCGCAACGCCACCGACGGCGTCCGAAATGAGCAGCAGGTCATTGAGCCTCCCTACGTGCGAGCGGGCGAGGATGAAATCTACACGCTGATTCTCGCAATGGAGATTAGCACGACTGGCGTCACGCTGGTCGGCGACGAGCTGGTGACCTGGCAGGACATGAACATCGACGGTCGCTGCTGGAAACAAAAGCGGGGTGGCATATGACGATGACGAATCGCGAGCTCGTCTCTCGACTCGGCGCCGGCACGGCCTCGCTCCTGCTCGCGGGCGGGTACCTCCAGCCCTGCCTGTATTGTTTCGATCCGACGACACGGCTGCTGTTATGGGAGGGCGAGACGCACAAGGCGTCGACGTTCGCGCTCGCCACGGATGGCACATCGGTCTACGTCGCTGGCGAGCCCGGCACGGCCGGCGACGCTGTGAAGCGCAGCACGCCCGCATCACTTTTTAAGTTCAATGGAGCGGGCGGCGATCTGATCTGGTCGAGCGATCCCGGTCGCATCTTCTCGATGGCATGCTCTGGCGGTCAGCTCTATGCATCCATCCAGGGGCCAGGGCCTGGCGTCACCTATCGCATGGTGAAGATCTCCGGGACAACCGGACAGGTCCTGCGCGATTACGTCGGGACCGACATGCAGCCCTATCCGGCGCCGTCGGGGCAGAAGGGCGTGAATGCCGGCGACGTCATTGCGGCGCCGAATGGTGATCTGATTCTCACCGGATTCGGGGGGCCGGTCCTGCGCGACGGCGGCCTTCTCGATGTATTTGGGGTCGGCCGCTATACCGCCAATGGCCACTTGGTATGGGGCGCCTTCGATGCCCTCCCGGCGACGTCTTCGCGGTTCGGGACCGACGGCTCGATTTACTCGCCTGGCAGCACGAGCGAGATCGCCACGGTCGCTGTGGTCGACCCGAGCTCTGGCGATGTGATCGATCGCGCCAATGCGCACACATTCATCTCGTCGTTTATGCAGCCGCCGATCTGGGCGGCGGAGGCGAGCGGTCGTGTGATCGTTCAGTTCGCCGAGACCGGCGGCGCCATGCAGAGCGACGGCGTGGGGAGTGGACCTTACAACGTGGCCGCCGTGTCCCGCATCGATTTCGACTCGGCCTTGCCGCTCTGGCGCCATGCCGATGCGGGCCTCGTCGCTCGGGACTTCCTCGTCATTGGCAACGAGGTGATTTGCGCGGGCCATGACGCCGCAGCGGAGGGGATCGTCTTCGCGATCTCACGATTCACCGGGGCCGTGCTCTGGACCTTCAAGCCGGTCGGGTTCGCGCCCGGCAGCTTTGAACGCATTTTGAAAGTGGGGACCAACGTGGTGGTCGCGGGCTACCGGGGCACCATGTACTGACCGTTTGAACGACCTTCGATGGGTCTTTGACAACCGAATAAACACCCCTCTGCTGGCGGCTGAATCGGTCCAGTTTGTGCTCGGATCGGATCAGCCAGCCCTATCACGCCAGCAGCCCGGCCATCGCCGGGCGGGGCAGGAAATCAGGCGTCAGGGCTGGGACGCTTGTTTTCGTGCGCCGATCGCGAATCCCATTTAGCGCCCCAAAATCCCATTTTGATCGCGCCGCTACACCCCGCCCGGATGAAAATCGCCCTCATTTGCCGGGACGGACGACGGGTGCTATCATCTATTCATCCGGATATATGGATGGAGCGATTTCATGCAGCGTCGGTTTCCAGAGATTTTCGAGCAGGCGGGGGCGACGTTTTCCTTCGAGTTTTTCCCGCCCAAGACGCCCGAGGCCCAGGGCCGGCTCCACCAGCAGGTGGCGGAACTGAAGACCCTGAGCCCGTCGTTTGTGACATGCACCTACGGGGCGGGCGGATCGACGCGGCAGCAGACCGGCGACATCGTGGCTAAGCTCGGCAAGGAACTGGCGGTGCCGACGGCGGCGCACCTGACCTGCGTCGGGCACTCGTGCGACCAGCTTGTCGAAGTGCTCGAGGGCTATCGGAAGATGGGCATCGCCAACATCGTCGCCTTGCGCGGCGACGCCCCGGCGGACCAGTCGACCTTCACGCCGCATCCGGAGGGGCTGCGTTATGCCGGTGAACTGGTGGGCTTGATCCGCAAGCGGTTCGGCGACGCGTTCGGCATTGCCGTGGCCGGTTACCCGGAGGGGCACACGGACACGCGCTGCAAGCTGACGGACCTCGATCATTTGAAGCGGAAGGTGGACGCGGGGGCGGACGTGGTGGTGACGCAGTTGTTTTTCGACAACCGCGACTTTTACGATTTTGTGGAGCGCTGCCAGATCGTCGGCATCCGCGTGCCGGTCGTGGCGGGGATCATGCCCATCGTCTCGCGCTCGGGCATCATGCGCATGGCGGGTCTGTGCGGGGCGCGCCTGCCGGCGAAGCTGCTGCGGCGGCTCGTGGCGGCGACGGATGATGAGCAGGTGGCGAAGATCGGCATCGACTGGGCGACCCAGCAGTGCCGCGACCTGCTCGACCATCAGGTGCGCGGGATTCATTTTTACACGCTCAACCGCTCGAGCGCGACCATCGAAATCTACCGCCGGCTCGGCGCCAGAGATTCGCAGGCGCTGGCGCACATGGCGCGCGGTTAACCGCATCGCCGCTGAACTTCAATTCACGACATCACTCCGCGGCGGACAAACCCGGCGGGGGGTCGGTGGGCACGTCGGCGATCTGGGTCGGTTGAGGCGTGGGCGTGAGGCACAATGGTTCGGTGCGCATGGAGCGCATGTACGGCGACCCGGTGATCAGGCCCCAGAGGAGGATGATGACCAGCAGCACGGCCCACTCGCCGGCGGTGGTCACATGGGTCGGTTCAGGTCCGAAACGACGGGGGGTTTGGCTCATGGGGCACGCTCGCATTCCGCGTCGCCTTTCACCTTCAGACTTATCGGCGCGGGACCGGGCGCCGGTTGCATCAAAAGTCCGAATATTTCCGGACCGGACCGGCCGGGTCAATCGCCGGCGACTTTCAGTGGCCCGTCGCGAACACCGATAAGGTCTATACGTTACAATGCTCTGTGAAGATCGGCCGGGGACATTTGAGAGGCGCGGGCCACCGCATCTGCGGAAAAATGCGTACACATGGGAAGCGATTATTACCAGATACTGGGCCTGACCCCCGCGGCTGACGACGACCTGATCGACAAGGCCTACCGCCTGCTGGCGCGCCGGTATCACCCCGATCAGCGCCCCGATCAGAACGATGTGCTGCGCTTTCGGCAGATTCAGGAAGCGTACGAGGTACTCAGTTCGCCGCGCCTCAAGATGCAGTACGACCAGGGCCGACTCGAGCTCGGCCCGGCCGCGCGCGCCGGGGCGGGGATCGACGTGTATCAGATGCTCCGCCTGCGTTTCGATCAGGCGGCGCGCGGCGGGCGCGTGACGATCACGCGCATGGGCCCGCGCGGCGAGGCGCGTCAGCTCGACGTCAACGTGCCCCGGGCGGTCGAAGATGGGGCGCGCCTGCGCCTGCGCGGACAAGGTGGCGCGTCGTCGCCCAGCGGGCCGCACGGCGACCTGCTCATCGTCGTCTCCGTCGAGCCGCACCGTGTGTTCCGACGCGACGGGCTGGACCTGCATGTCGACGTCGATGTGCCGGTCGACGTGGCGATGCTCGGCGGACGCGTGTCGGCTCCGACGCTTGACGGCGAAGTCGATGTGGAAATTCCGCCGGGCACGACCGGCGGCGAGAAGCTGCGCGTTCGCGCGGCCGGACTCAAGAATAACGACAACCAGTTCGGCGACCTCTACGCCGTGGTGCGCGTCCGAATCCCCAAGACCGTCAGCCAGCGGGCGCAGCAGATGGCCGCCGACGCCCCCGTCGAAGCGCCGTCGGCGCCCCCGGCGTCGACGGACGACGAGCCGGCCCTTCGCCTCGCGCCCGAGGAAACCGAAGATGACCTGGCCCAGCGGCAGGCGCGGCTCGATCGCATGGCCGGTCGTCTTGACGTGCGGCACCGCCGACTCGCCGGATTCCGGGCCGCCCTGCGCCGCCGGCTCAATCGTCTCGAAGTCGAGTCGCACAGTTCCGGTCAGCAGCGCGAAGTGCTCGCCCAGCATGCCATGCTCGTCATGGTCGATCAGGACAATCAGCGCCGCACCTTTCCGCTGGCCAAGCCCGTCACCGTGATCGGTCGGCGGGGATCGTGCGAACTATCCATCCCGCTCACCAGCATCTCGCGCGAGCACTGCCAGATCGACTTCCGCGACGGGCAATTCTTCGTGCGCGATCTGCAATCAAGCAACGGCGTCCTCGTCAACGATCAGCGCGTCAGCGAATCGCCCCTCAAGGCCGGCGACGTCATCCACATCGGCGCGGTGTACCTCGGGCTGACGCTCGGCGGGGAGCCGGCGCAGATGAAAGTCCCTCCGTCCACCGTGCCCGGTGATGCGGACCCCATCGTGTACTCGGCGGCGGCGGTGGCGGCGTATCACGAATTCGTCAATCACCGAAAAAATCAGGACCAGATGCAGGCCCAGGCGCAGCGGCTCGCCGATGGCGAAGCCGCGCTTGCCGAGCAGCGGCGAGAAGTCGACGAGGCGGCGGCGCAGCTTCAGCGCGATCGGCAGCGGGTGGACGAAGAGCGCGCCGCGCTGGCGCGTCAGTCCGATGCGGCGGGTCAGCAGATGCAGCAGGTTGCACAGCGCCGCGCGGAAGTCGATCAGGCGGCGGCGGCGCTCGATGCGCAGCGGTCAAAGATCGAGCAGCAGCGGACCGAACTGGAGGACCGCACGCGCTCGCTCGCCGAGCAGCAGCGCCGTCACGAAACGCACAAGGCGGAGCTTGATGCCCTGCGTCTCTCGCTGCACGAACAGCGCGAAAAGGCCAGCGGGCAGGCGACGGACCTCGACGCCGACCGGACCGCCCTCGCCGAAGCGCGACGGGAGGTGGAGCGGCAGCAGGTCGACCTCGTCGCGCAGCGGCAGTCGCTGGACACGCGTGCGCAGGAACTGGATCAGCTTCAGCGCCGCCTCGATCAGCAGCAGCAGGATCATGCCCGTCACGTCGATGACCTTTCGCAGCAGCGCCGCGCGGCGGACGAACACAAGGCGCGCACGGACGCCGCCGCGGCGGCGCTGGCGGCGACCAGCGCGGCGCTCGAAGCGGAACGCACTTCGCTTCATCAGCAGCGCGACCAGCAGGCCGCGCGACAGGCGCAACTCGACCACAGGGCGGCGGAGCTGGAGGAGTCGCACCGCAAGGTCGAAGCCGAGCGTGCCCAGTGCCGGACCGATCGGCAGGCGGTCGAGTCGGACCGCATCGCCCTTGAGACGCGCCACGCCGACATTCAGGAGCGTCTGGCCCTGCTCGAGCATCAGCAGCGCGAGGCATCGAAGGCGCAGCAGCACGCGGATCGTCAGCTTGAAACCGCGCAGCGGCGCAGCGAAGAGCTTGAGCATCGCGCGGCCGAACTGAATCAGCGCCAGGCGCAGCTCGACGGCCGGGCGTCGGACATGGAGCGGCGTCTCAAGGAAGTCGAAGCGGCCGAAGCGCGCGTCAACGAAGCGGCGCAGGTCAAGGCCGTCGCCGATGCTCAGTCCGCCGCGCTGGCCGACGAGCGCGCGAAGCTCGAAGTGCAGCGGCGGGAGCTCGACGAGCGTGTCGCCAAGCTGGCTGCGGATGAGCAGACGCATCAGCAGGAGCAGATGGAGCTGATACGCCGCTCGAGCATTCTCGATCAGCGCGAGCAGCGGCTCACCAAACAGCTCAACGATCTGCCCGAGCATCTTCGCCGCCTCGGCGAGCAGCGGCTCGCCACCGAGTCGCTGCATCAACAGCTCATCGAGCGACAGGCCGAGCTCGACGCATTTCTCCAGCGCGTGCAGAAAAAGCAGGAGGAAGCGTCCGAGCAGCAGCGCCAGCTTGATGCGGCGCAGAAGCAGATGCGCGAAGCGGCGGCGGAACTCGAATCGCAGAAGAACCAGATCGCCGAGCAGCGCCGCATGATGGAGGCCCAGGCGGCCGAGCAGGTGCGGACGTTGGCGGAGCTGGCTCAAAAGCAGCGTATGCTCGACGAACAGCGTGCGGAGATCGAGCGGCTTCGTGCCGAGGCGGCCGCCGAGCCGGAGCCGGTCGAGGCGGTGAAGCTCGAGCCCGTTGCCCCGGTCCAAATCGAAGCGCCGCCTTCGCCCGCCCCGTCGCTGCTCGGTCCGCCGCCCGGTGCGGAGGAGACGATCCAAACGCCGAGCGAGGACGCGGTGGTGGAAACGACCGATTCCGCCGCCCCGCATTTCCAGCTTGTCCGCGCGGACAATCGGGCGCTGGTCGATCTTACGCCGCATCACATCCGCACCGCCGCCGGCTACATCGACCGCAAGGGCGCGTATCATCTGTTCGTCGATTACATCGATCAGAAGCTCAACACGGTCAATAGCTGGGGCGCGGAGATCCGCTACTACCGGTCCAAGAACGGCAAGGCATGGGACTGGGTGCAGACGGCGATCGAGCGCGGGCCGGCGGGTGAAAACGCCGCCGACGGCTACGGCGCCGCGAGCCCGGCGATCGTGCAGGCCAATCATCGACTGCTCATGTTCTACGCCGGCCGCGGCGATCTGGAGCCGGGCGCTTCGCCGAACATCCTCGCGCGTCCGGGCAGCCCCGGTTATCTGCCGAGCCGCATCATGCTCGCCGTCGCGCACACCGACAGCGTCGGCTCGCCCGTCGGTACGTTCGCCAAGCGCGGCGTCGTCGTCGACCTGAACGAATCATGGGGCAACCTCCGCCTCGACTACCCCGCCGCGGCGATCGAGGATGACACCGTCCACTTGTTTTACACCGCCTACGACGACGCCCGCAGTCTCGATCATCGCGTGCTCGGATATGCCACGGCGAATCTCAAGGACCTGAACTTCACCGTGCGCCCGACGCCGATTCTTGAAGTGCGCGGCGGCGGCGAGATGCCGCGCATCGTTCGACACGCCGGTCAATGGCACCTGTTCTATCAGCATTACTCGCATGTCGATGGGGCGCGCTGGCGCCACTACGTCGCCAACACGCTCCCGCACTTTGAACTCCTCGACTCCAACTTCTTCGACGGCGTGCACGGCGAGTCGAACCCGATCATGTTCTGGACCGACCTGACCAGCCGCCTGCCCGACGAACCGACCGCCCTGATCACCAGCGCCGCCGGCGCCAACTGGCGACTGTTCCCCTACGCGCTGCGCCCGGCGCATGTGTGAGGTCGGGGAATTGAAAAATGAAAATTGACCATTTCCAATTGCAAATTGATGCGGAGCGCCCGATCAATTTGCATTTTGCAATTTGCAATGGCCAATTTTCAATTCCCCTTATTCCGCGAAGCGCACCGCATGCACCGGCGGCAGATGATTCGACACGCATTGCCAGCTTTCGCCGGCGTTGTCGCTGAGGTAGAGCGAGCCGGTCGTCGTGCCCATCGCCAGCGTGCGGCCGTCGGGGGCGACTTCCAGGCAATGACGATACGCGATGTCATACGCATGCTGCTGCGGCAGGCCGGTCGTGAGAATGTCGAACGTGCGCCCGCCGTCGCGCGTGCGGCTCACGACGAGTTTGCCATCGACCGGGATGCGCTTCTCATCCTTGATCGCGGGGACGAACCATGCGGTGTCCGGATCCTGCGGATGCACCGCCACGGCGAACCCGAACGCGGCCGGCTTGGCGTTGAATGTGACTTCCTGCCATGAAGCGCTGTTGTCGGTCGAACGGAAGATGCCGTTGTGATGCTGGACCCAGAAGTGATCGGGTTTCGCCGCACACTGCACGAGGCGATGCGCATCCTGCGTGTTGGGGTCCTGCGCCTGATCGGGCGGCGTGTATTCGTTGCGCATCCCGTCCGCCCGACAGGCCCATGTGGCCCCGCCGTCTTCGGACACCCACACGCCCCCGCAGCTCACGCCGAGCGTGATGCGCTTCGGCGTCGCGGCATTGAGACAGATCGAATGAATGCCCGGATAGTCATATCCGCCGCCGAACCATTTTTTGCGTTCGGGTTTGTTCCATAGGGAATCGACGAGGGACCATGTTGAGCCGTCGTCGGTACTGGTGAACAGTCCGCCGGGGATGGTGCCGCACCAGAGTTTGCCATCCGGCCCGGCTTCGAGCGCCCAGATGAGCTGCACGGACCAGGGGATCACGATCCCGCGCATCGGGCACAGCGTGTCCGGTTCGTTTTCCGGTTTGGGCGGGAAGGCCGGGGCGGCGATCAGCTCCCATGTTCGGCCGCCGTCGGTCGAGCGGTGCATCTTGACGCCGAAGTGTCCGTGGTTGAGCCCGGCGAAGATGGTCTTGTTGCGGGGGAGAACCATCGAGACGTTGTCGCCGAGGAAGGCGGTCTGCGTGATGGACCATGTGCGGGCGCTTCCGGGGGTGGGGGTGATGGTGAAGAGGCCTTTGCGCGTGGCGACATGGAGGGAGTGACTCATGGTTCAACCGCCTGAAAGGGATTGGAGGATGTCGATTTCGTCATCATCGCCGCACGGGTCGCACTGGGTCAATCGGTCGCTGATGCGCTGGCCGTTGAGGAAGATGGCCATGTGCTGCCGGACCGCGCCCTGATCATCGAGGATGTAGGTGCGGAGCGTGGGGTGCTGTTGAAAAAGCGATTCGAGCGCCGCGGCGACGGTCTGGCCGGGGGCGCGGCACTCCGGGGGCGCCCCGTGCCGACGGAGATTGGCTGTCAAGCGCACCAGCGGCATGTCGGCCATCGTATCCGCGGCCGCAAACTCATGCAATGGCGATTATTACGTCAATCGACGCGGGAGTGCCTCCGGGGTGGCACTGGGCGAAAATGATCAATTGGCGGCGAGTTTTGGATTTGAATCGCGCAATAATTGCCATATTGCTGGCGTTTTGTGGATAATCACGTGGCGGAATATGATTGACTTTGATCGTTTTGGATGGTAATCTACCTCCGACTCCTTCACTCAGGCCCGAGGTACGCGATGATTGCAGGGACACAGAACATGACCCGCTCGCAGGTCGAGCAGTTGGTGCGGCAGGTTTTGCGGGGGCAGCTTCAACAGGCCCAGACCACGTTCAAGCCGACCAATCACAACGGCGGGCCCAATCCGCTCGTCGTCAACGTCTCCGCCCGCCACGCCCACGTCACGCAGGCGGATCTCGAAGTGCTCTTCGGTCCGGGCGCGAAGCTGACGAAGCTCAAGGACCTCTACCAGGAAGGCGAGTTCGCGTCGGAACAGGTGGTCAACGTCATCGGGCCACGCAATCGGATGATTCCGGGCGTGCGCATCCTCGGCCCGACGCGCAACTACACGCAGCTCGAGCTTTCGTACACCGATGGCATCTTCATGGGCATCGACCTGCCCCTGCGCATCAGCGGCAACCACGAAGGCACGCCCGGGTGCATTCTCGTCGGCCCCGCCGGCGCGGTCACGCTCAAGCAGGGCGTCATCCGCGCCGAGCGCCATGTGCACATGAGTCCCGCTGACCTCGCCCACTTCTCCGTCAAGGACGGCGACTACATGAAGCTGAAGATCGACGGGCCCTGCGGCCTGCTCTTTGACCGGGTCAAAGTCCGCGAGCATCCCAAGGTCCGTCTCGAAGTGCACATCGACACCGATGAGGGCAACGCCTGCGATCTGTCGACCGCGACGCGCATGGAACTGATCAAGTAAACGAACACGCATGAAGCCCACGCTTTGAAAGCGTGGGTTTCGATTGGATCGAACCACACTCTTTTTCTGGAGCCAAGCAATGGCGAGTCAAGCGCTGGGAATGGTCGAGACCAAGGGTCTCGTGGCGCTGCTGGAGGCATCGGATGCGATGCTCAAGGCGGCGAATGTGCAGATGATCGGCTGGGACAAGGTCGGCAGCGGTTTCGTCACCGGTTTCGTCACCGGCGACGTCGCGGCCGTCAAAGCGGCCGTTGACGCCGGCGCCGACGCGGCCGGCCGCATCGGACAAGTTGTCAGCGTGCATGTCATCCCCCGCCCGCACGATGAACTGACGCAGCTCATGCCCAAGACCAAGAAGGCATCGAAGTAAAACCCCAACCAGAAACCAGAAACCAGGAACTCCCCCATGAACGCTCTCGGCATGATTGAAACGCGCGGGCAGACGCCGCTGGTGGAAGCCACCGACGCCATGCTCAAGGCCGCCAACGTCCAACTCGTCCGCCAGATCGCCATCGGCGGCGCCTACCTGACCGTCATCGTGCAGGGCGACGTCGGCTCGGTGAAGGCCGCGGTCGCCGCCGGCGCCGAAGCCGCCGCCAAAGTCGGCGAACTCGTCGCCTCGCACGTGATGCCCCGCCCCAGCGAAGGTCTGCTCGATTCGTTCTGAAAAAGGTGTCAGCGGTCAGGTGTCAGCCGTCAGCTTCCCGCTGATCGCTGAAAGCTGATGGCTGTAAGCTTCCGATGATCACCCTCGTCGCCAACCTCGGCTCCACCAGCTTCAAGTACAAGCTCTTCGATATGTCATCGAACGAGCGCGTGCTTGCCATCGGCGCGGCCGATCGGATCGGACAGGCGTCCAGCGCCTGGTCGATCGAAGCGGGCGGCGACAGGCAATCGGGCGAAGCGGCGCTATCCGATCATGGCGCGGCGATCGAACTGCACCTGGCGAAACTCGCCGATGCCGGCGTCATCGCTTCGATCGACGCTGTTGAGGCGATCGGGTTCAAGGCCGTGCACGGCGGGCCGATCAGCGGGGCGGTCGTCGTCGATGATCATGTGCTCGCCACCATGCAGCAGTTCGCCGACGTCGCGCCCGCTCACAACCCGCCGTACATCGCAGCCATGAAAGCGTTCGCCGTCAAACTTCCGGGCGTCCCGCAGGTCGCGGCGTTCGAGACGGCGTTTCATCAGACGAACGCGCCCGCTCGCACCACGTACGCCGTCCCCTACGAATGGACGAGCAAGCTGGGCGTGCGGCGGTACGGATTTCACGGCGCGTCGCATCGCTACATCGCCACGCGCATGAGCGAACTGGCGCCGGCCGTCAAGACGCTCATCAACTGCCACCTCGGCGGGTCGTCGAGCATCTGCGCGGTGCGCGAGGGCAAGAGCATGGCGACGAGCATGGGCCTCACGCCGCAGACGGGGTTGCCGCAGTCGGGGCGCGTCGGCGACATCGACATCTTCGCGCTGCTCAAGCTCAAGTCCGCCGGCCTGGATGCGGATCAGGTGCTCAATGCCCTCGGCAAACAGGGCGGCCTGCTGGGCATCAGCGGCGTCAGCGCCGACCTGCGCGACATCAAGGCCGCGGCGGCCAAGGGCAACACGCAGGCGCAGCTCGCCATTGACGTGTTCGTGCAGTCCATCCGTGACTACCTCGGCGCCTACATGGTGCTGCTCGGCGGCGCCGACGCGATCACCTTCACCGGCGGCATCGGCCAGCACAACCCCGACCTCCGCGCCGCCGTGTGCGCGAATCTCGAATGGACCGGCGTGAAGCTGGACGCAAAGAAAAACGAAGCGGCGAAGGGCAGCGAGGAATCGCGCCTCGACGCCGCCGGCAGCCGCGTGCAGATCTGGGCGCTGCCGACCAATGAAGAACTCATCGTGGCGCGCCAGACCGTCGACACGCTGGCGCATGCAACCAGAAACTAGAAACCAGAAACTCTTTTTCGGAGCCACACCATGGCACAGGAAGCATTGGGCATGATCGAAACGAAGGGTCTTGTCGCCGGGATCGAAGCGGCGGATGCGGCCCTCAAAGCGGCGAACGTCAAGTACGCCGGCTCGGCGAAAGTCGGCAGCGGGATGTTCGCGGTGAGCTTCACCGGCGACGTCGCCGCCGTGAAGGCCGCCATCGACGCCGCCGCCGAAGCCGCCGGCCGCATCGGCGAAGTCGTCAGCGTCAACGTCATCGCCCGTCCGCACGAAGACGTCGCCAAGCTCTGAGAACGGAAGGTGTCAGCGATCGGCTTTCAGCGGTCAGCTCTTTCATGCTGACGCCTGACGGCTGAAACCTGACAACTTCGGCCGGAGGCCGACCCATGTTCCTCGCGAAAGTTCAAGGACAGATCGTCGCATCGCAGAAAGACGCGGCGCTCAATGGCATGCGGCTCGTCATCGTCGAACCGCTCAAGGTCGACTACCCCGCCGAGGGGGGCGGCTCGTTCAGTGCGACCGGCCGCGCGATCGTCGCCATCGACCGCATCGGCGCCGGCGAGGGACAGCTTGTGATGATCGTGCAGGGCTCCAGCGCCCGCATGGCCGACGGTTGCAACAAGATGCCCGTCGACGCCGTCGTCGTCGGCCTCGTCAACGAAGCGATGGTCAAAGGCAAAAAGATCGACCTGAGCAATATGTAAACACGCGGCTCGATCGGCCGCATGGGAATCAGCGACATGGACCAGGCGACACTCGTCGAAGCAGTAGTCAAGCAAGTGATGGCCCAGCTCGGCAAATCCGGCGCGGCCTCATCGCCCAAAACCGCCGCCGGCGCATTCGGCATCTACAGCGATGTGAACGCCGCCGTCGAAGCGGCGACGCGCTCGCATCGCCAGCTCGTCGCCGCCGATCTTCAGACGCGGCGCGACATCTGCACGATGCTCCGCGAGATTCCCAAGAAGAACGCCGCCGAGTGGGGCCGCATCGAGCTGGAGGAAACGAAAGTCGGCCGGCTCGATCACAAGATCGCCAAGCTCGAACTGCTCGTGAAAATCCCCGGCGTCGAGTATCTGCAAACGATCGCGCACAGCGGCGATCAGGGCGTCAGTCTCGATGAATTCGCCCCGTGGGGCGTCATCGGCTGCGTCACGCCCGTGACCCATTCGATCCCGACGCTGACCGCCAACGCCATCAACATGATCGCCGCCGGAAATTCGATGGTCGTCAACGCCCATCCATCGGGCTACAAGTGCGCCGCCATGGCCGTGCAGACCTACAACCGCGCGATCGCCGACCGCTTCGGCATCAGCGATCTGATCTGCGTGATCGATCCGCCGACGCTCCGCAGCGCCGAAGAAATCTTCCAGCACCCGGACATTCCGATGCTCGTCGTGACGGGCGGACCGGCGGTGGCGCGGGCGGCGATGAAACAGGCCAAGCGCGCGATCGTCGCTGGGCCGGGCAATCCGCCGGTCGTCATCGACGAAACCGCCGACCTGGACAACGCGGCCAAGTCGATCATCGCCGGCGGCGGGTTCGACAACAATCTGCTGTGCATCGGCGAAAAGGAAGTCTTCGTCGTCAATAGCGTGTTCGACGCCGTGATGGACGCCATGTCGCGCAACGGCGCGGTGCGGCTCAACAACGGGCAGGTCGATCGGCTCACCAAGGCGGCGTTCGCATGGAAGGATGATCACTACGCGGTGCAGAAGGAACTCGTCGGCAAGGGCTGCGCGGAACTCGCCGCTGCGGCGGGGACAAGCTGCGGCAAGAACGTGGACCTGCTCTACGGCGAGACGGACGAGAGCAATCCGTTCGTGCCGGAGGAGCAGATGATGCCCTTCGTGCCGTTCGTGCGCGTCCGCGATGTCGACGAGGCGATTCGTCTGGCGGTCAAGCACGAGCACGGGTTCGGCCACACCGCGATCATTCACTCCAACAATCTCGCGAACATCACGAAGATGGGCCGCGCATGCAACACGACGATCTTCGTCGTCAACGGCCCGTGCACCGCCGGCCTGGGCCTCGGCGGCGAGGGCTACCCCAGCTTCTCCATCGCCACGCCGACCGGCGAAGGCATCACCAATCCGCTGACCTTCACACGCTTCCGTCGCGCCGCGATCAGCGGGTCGCTGCGTGTGATTTGAACAGCTCGCAACACGGATCATCATGCAGCTTGCTCTCGTCAAAGGCCGCGCGACCAGCACCGTCAAGCACGCTTCGCTTGACGGCAAGAAGCTGCTCATCGTGCTCCAGCTCGACGCGGCGGGAAAACCCGGCGGCGATCCGCTGCTGGTCATCGATGCGATGGGCGCCGGCGTGGGCGAAGTCGTCCTCATCAGCTCCGACGGCAAAGGCGTCCGCGAACGCATCAAGGACAACACCACCCCCGTCCGCTGGTTCACCATCGGACTCGTCGACGGCGGCGAAACACTTGTGAAGAGTCATTGACGTGGCCAACGATCCGACAGCGCTGATTGCCAGGATCACCGAGCAGGTGCTCGCCGCGATGCGCGCTGAATCGGGTACGCTCGCTTCGCCCGCGCCGATCCATCCGCCCGTCGGCACCTGCACCGGCGACTACTCGAAGTTCAAGGACCCGGCCGCGAAGTCGAACGTCGGCGAGCCGCGACAGGACACCATCGCCCCCGGAAGTTCATCGTCATCGCGCCTGCCGGCGCTGCGCGGTTTCGTGACCGCCAACCGTCTCGCCGCCGCGGCCGCATCGGGCGCCGTGATCCGTCTCGCGTCATGTGCGAAGCTGACGCCCGCCGCGACGGACTACGCCAAGGAAAAGAAGCTTACGTTCGAGCGTGCGACAGCCGGTAGTTCGGCCGGGAAATCGACGGGCGGCGTGACCCGCACCTCAGACAAATGGGCATGGTGGATCGACGGCCGCAATGATGGCGTCGATCATGTCGCAGCGCAGCTTCGTTCATCGCTGACCCCGCTCGCCGCGCGTCGCCAGCCGACCGGTCTGATCGAAGCGATCGCGTCGATGGCGAAGTTCATCACGAGCGGCAAAGCGGCCGGCGGCGTACTCTTCGTCGAGTCCGCCGCCGCGGCGACGTGCCTGGCCAATCGCTGCCCGGTGCTGCGGGCGGTCGTCGCCATGTCGCCCGCGGCGGTCGATGATGCGATCGCGCAGGTGGCGGCGAACGTGCTGATCATCGAATACAACTGGCACGGCCCGGCGGCGATGCGGGCGCTCGTCGAGCGTTTCATCGCGCAGCCCCGCCCCGACCTCGGCGCGATCGCGCGGCGGATGCAGGAGGCGGCGTCATGCGTCTAGCTTGGGTCATGGGCAATCTGACGCTCAGTCAGCGCGATGCGCAGCTTCGTGCCGGCAGCTATCTGATCTGCGAAGCCGTCGACGCCGCGGGGCTTGACGATCTTTCGCACTTCAAGCCGCGCAAAAGTCCGATGCCCGAATCGCTCATCGTCTACGACCGCTACGGGGCCGGCGTCGGCTCCCTGATCGCCTTCACCGAAGGCGGCGAAGCGGCCAGTCCGTTCTACCCCGACGACGTCCCGTGTGATGCCTACTGCGCGGCGATCATCGACCGCGTCACCGTATAAACAGGAGCTTTCCCATGGCCGAACAGATCTACAAAATCAAGCAGCAAATGTGCGAGATCGGACAGCGCATCTGGCAGCGCGGCTACTGCGCCGGCAACGAAGGCAATCACTCGGTGCGCATCGACGCCAATCGCGTGCTCACCACGCCGACCGGCATCTCCAAGGGCATGCTCACGCCCGAAATGATCTGCCTCGTCGACATGGAAGGCAAGCAGATCGACACGAACAACAAGTACAAGCGCACCAGCGAAGTGCTCGTGCACCTGGCGATCTACAAGAAACGCCCCGATGTGAAGGCCGTCATTCACTCGCATCCGCCGCATGCCACCGCCTTCGCCATCGCGCAGATTCCGCTGCCCGAAGGTATTCACCCCGAGGCCGAAGTGTTCCTCGGCCGCGTGCCGACGGCGCCGTACGCCACGCCCAGCAAGCAGGACCTGCCCGACTCCATCATCCCGCTCATCGGCGCGCAGACGAACACCGTCCTGATGGGCAACCACGGCTCCGTGAGCTTCTCGCATTCGCTCATGGACACCTACTACAAACTCGAAATCCTCGATGCCTACTGCCGCATCCTCATCCTGACCAAACAGCTTGGTCACGCCAATGTGCTCAACCCGCAGCAGATGACCGAACTGCTCGAAGTCAAAAAGAAGTTCGGCCTGCCCGACGATCGCCTCAAGTGCAGCCCCGCCGGTTGCGTCGGCGAAGCGGCCCAGCCGTTCCTCGCGACGTTCGAGGCGCGCCCCGCCACGGCCGTGTGCCACTGCGACGGCGGCAAGGTCGAAGCGTCCAGCACCACCAGCACGCTCACCGATGCGGCCTTCGAAGCCATGGTGCAGACCATCACCGACCAGATCATGACCAGCGCCCACTGAAACGCCCCCGTTTAGCGACGCCGCTTGCGGCGTGTTTTTCCATGACCCGACGCACGCTCCTCATCCTCGCGCTTCTCCTCGCGTGCATCACCAATGCCCGCGCCGCCGCCCCGCGCGAACTGTGGGTCTACGCCCCGTGCAACTTCCAGGTCGACGCCTCCGTCGATAAACTCATCGCGCTCCTGAAGCGGGCCAAGTCCGCCGGGTACTCCGCCGCGGTCATCACCGACTTCAAATTCGGCCGCATCGATGATCGACCCGCCAACTATTACACGAATCTGACCCGCACGCGCGACGCCGCCCGAAACCTCGGCATCGAACTCATCCCCTGCGTCATGCCCATCGGCTACTCCGCCTCGATTCTCATCAATAACCCCAACCTCGCCGAGGGCATCCCCGTCCGCGACTGTGACTTCGTCGTGCATGACGGCAAGGCGACTGTCGCCGATCGCGCGAATCTGCTCCCGGGCGGAAACTTCGAAAAGCCCGGCAAAAACGCCCCCGCCGGGTGGGACTGGATCGACGGGTTCGGCGTCTCCACGTCGCTCGACACAAGCGTCAAACACGCCGGCGCGTCCTCGTTGAAGATGACCAACTTCGGCAAAGGCAACGAGTCGGGCAACTGCCGCGTCGTGAAGAAGCTCGCCCTCAAACCGTGGCATCAGTATCACCTTTCGGTATGGATCAAAACCCAGAACGTGTCGAACCCGGGTGAAATTCACGCCATGATTCTCGCCGACAACCGCGCCCTCAATTTCGCCAACCTCGGCGTGAAGGCGACGCAGGACTGGACGAAGCACGACATCGTCTTCAACAGTCTCGATCACGCCGAGGCGAATCTGTATCTGGGCCTCTGGGACGGAGGCAAAGACCCCGGCACGATCTGGCTCGACGAGGCAAGCTGCACGCTCGCCGGCGCGATCAACCTGGTCCGCCGCGACGGCTGCCCGGTGCGCGTGACCAATGCGGACGGGTCGGTCGTGTACGAGGAAGGGCGCGACTTTGAGAAGTGGGTGAACGAGAAAACCGGGAATGATCCCTATCCGGGGTCGTTTCATGTCATGACCCCCGAGCCGCCGATGGTCATGTCGGCGAGCGGCCGCATCCACGACGGCGATCACCTGAAGGTGTCGTACTTTCATACCGTGACGATTTACGACGAGCAGGTCAGCTCGTGCCTCGTCGCGCCGGAGTTGTTTCAGCACATGCAGCGGCAGATCGAACTGGTGCACAAGTATCTTTCGCCCAAGCGGTATTTCATGGAGCACGATGAGCTGCGCGTCGCCGGCTGGTGCGACCTGTGCACCGCCGATCACAAAACCGCCGGTCAGCTTCTCGCCGAAAATGTCAGGCATTGCACGCAGATCATCAAGTCGGTCGATCCTGATGCGGGCATCATCGTCTGGTCCGACATGTTCGACCCGAACCACAATGCGGTCGACAAGTATTACCTGGTCAGCTCGACGCTCGCCGGTTCGTGGGAAGGGCTCGACCCGTCCGTGATGATCGCCAACTGGAACGGCGGAAAAGCGGCCAAATCCCTCGCATTTTTCGCCAATCGCGGGCATCATCAGGTCATCGCCGGTTACTACGACGATGGCAACGTCGAAGCGAGCGCGAAGCGCTGGCTCGACGCGGCCGGGCCGATCGCGAACGTCGATGCGATCATGTACACCACCTGGCGCAATGACTACGCCAACCTGGAGCGCTTCGCCAAGGCGGTGGCGCCATGATGCAAAAGTCGCTCGACGTGAAGATCGCCCGCATTCTCGCGGACCCGAGCTGCAAGGACTTCATCCTCGCCGACGCGAAGGACGCCGACATGGCGGCGGGGCTGAACGCCACGGGCTTCAACCCCGGCGCCACCAAGCCGCGCTCGCTCGCCGAGTATCGACAGATGATGCGCGACATCGTCGCGCAGGGGCTCGTCGACATCATGCTCATGTCCGCCTCGACCAGCGAAGTATTGACGCTCGACGAGCGGCTGTTCGATCATTCGCACATCACACCCGCCATCCGCGCCAATGACACGACCGACATCTGGCTCGCCGGCTGCGAAGGCCAGTACGCCGCGCAGCCCGCGCGGCCTTTCCGCTCCGCCTCGCTCAAGCATGTCACCGCCGCCGGCCGGGGCGTGAACCTCGGCCTCTACTCCATCACGTTCAACAACGACCGCGACCATGACCTCGAAGCGCTCCAGGCGTACAAGGCCTTCCGCGACGAAGCCGAACCGCTCGGATTCCGCCATTTTCTTGAGCTTTTCGACCCGAACAAGCCGCAGGGCCCCATCGAAAACGTCGGCCGATTCCTCAATGATCACATCGCCCGCACGCTCGCCGGCGTGACGCGCGCCCAGCGCCCCGTCTTCCTCAAAATCCCGTATCACGGTCCCGCGGCGATGGAAGCCCTCGCGTCCTACGACCGCACGCTCATCCCCGGCATCCTCGGCGGATCGTCCGGCACGACGTTCGACGCCTTCTTCCAATTATGGGAAGCCCGCAAGTACGGCGCCCGCGTCGCGCTCTACGGGCGAAAGATCAACAACTCCGAACATCAACTGACCTTCATCACGTATCTCCGCGCCATCGCGGATGGAAACATCAATGATCCCGCCGAGGCGGTGCGGGCCTATCACAATGATCTGGCGAAGCTGAACATCACGCCGTACCGCAAACTCGACGATGATCTGCAAAAGTCCGACACGGCCAGCGCGTACGGCGCGACCTCCACAAGGCGGGGGGACTTAAGTCCCCCCGCCTCGACCACCCCCATGTCCCTCGCCCGCCAGCGCGAACGCCTCGATCGACTCTACGGACGCTGAACCGATGCTGATTCTCGAAAGACAGCAGCGATTGCTCGACATCCTGCGGGAGCAGGGCGCGGCCGACCTGGACTCGCTCGCGTCCCGTCTCGACGTCTCGGCGTCGACCGTCCGCCGCGATCTGGATGCGCTGGAGCAGCAGGGCGTACTGGAGCGCACGCACGGCGGGGCGGTGTTCAAGGGTCAGCGCCGCCATCCGCTCGCCTTCGATGAACGCATGGGCCAACAGGTCGAAGCGAAGAAGGCGATCGGAAAGTATGCCGCGTCGCTGGTGGAGCCGAACATGACCCTGCTGCTGGACGGCGGATCGACGATCTATTACGCAGCGCAGCAGATCACCGCGCGGCCGCTTCAGGTCGTGACCAACTCGCTGACGATCGCGGGCCTGTTCGCCAATGATGAACAGGTCGAACTCCTCATGACCGGCGGGGCGCTGTATCCGCGCACCGGCGTCCTCGTCGGCCCGATCGCCACGGGCTGCATGGAGAACCTGCACGCCGATTTGCTCATGTTCAGCGGCGCCGGACTTTTCGACGATGTGGCGTACAACCTCAACATCGATCAGGCGGAGATCGAACGGGTCATGATCCGTCAGGCCGCCCGCGCGGTGATGCTGATGGACGCCAGTAAGTTCGGCCGAAAGTCCCTGGCGAAAATATGCAGCGTCGACGACATCGAGGCGATCGTCACGGACGCGGGAATCTCCGACCGCTGGCGCAAATCGCTCGGCGAGCGCCTCGTCGTTGCTTCGTAGCCGCTTGCGGCTTAGCATTGCTCCCATGACCAATCGCACCCTCCGCATCGCGCTCCTTCAGCACGCCTCCTCGCAGGACAAGGCGACGAACATCGAGACCGTCCGCGCCATGGCCCGAGAGGCGAAGGAAGCGGGGGCGTCGCTCGTCATCACGCAGGAACTCTTTGCCGGGCCGTATTTCTGTCAGGTGGAGGATGAATCCCTGTTCGCCCTCGCCGAGCCGATCCCCGGGCCGACTTCGCAAAAGCTCTGCGATACCGCGAAGGAATTGAACATCCATCTCAGCGCGTCATTGTTCGAGCGCCGCGCCCCGGGCGTGTATCACAACACGTCGATCATGATCAGCCCCGACGGCGCGATCATCGACCGCTATCGCAAGATGCACATTCCCGATGACCCGCGCTTCTACGAAAAATATTACTTCACCCCCGGCGACCTCGGTTTCCGCGCGCAGAAACTTCCGCAGGTGACGACCGGCATGCTCGTGTGCTGGGACCAGTGGTACCCCGAAGCGGCGCGGCTCACCGCGCTGCGCGGGGCGGAACTGCTCCTGTATCCGACCGCCATCGGCTGGTACCACGGCGAGACCGACGAAGACCGGGCCGCCCAGCGACAGGCATGGATCACCATGCAGCGCTCGCACGCCATCGCCAATGGCGTCTTCGTCGCCGCGTGCAACCGCATCGGGATCGAAAACGACCTGCGCTTCTGGGGCACGAGCTTCGTCGCCGACCCCTCCGGGACCATCATCGCCGAAGCCCCCGAAAATGAACCGGCCGTCCTACTCGCCGACCTGGACCTCGCACGCATCGAACCCCAGCGCCGCGGCTGGCCTTTCCTTCGCGACCGCCGCATCGATGCGTATGACCAGTTGACGAGGCGCCTGATCGATGAATGATTTTCAGCACGGAGACACGAAGGCACGGAGACATGAAGCGGAATTGAAAATTGACCATTGCAAAATGCAAATTGAAAAATGAAGATGGGCCTTCCCATCAATTTGCATTTTGCAATTCTCAATGGTCATTTTGCAATTTCTCTTCCTCTCCGTGCCTTCGTGTCTCCGTGTTAAATTGCCCCGATGACCCATGGATTCAAACATGACGCAAACCGCCGCTGAGTTGGGTTACCGCATGCCCGGTGAGTTCGAGCCGCTCGATGCCGTCTGGCTCGCGCGCCCGCGGAACGAAGAGACCTGGCCCGGTTGTTTCGACGAAGCACTCGCGCAGCACGACGCCTTCGCGGCGGCGATGCGCAAGGTCATCCGCGTCGACCGCATCGGCGAGGATCACGACTGGCCCGTCAACGACTCATGGATCCGCGACTATGGCCCGCTCTTCGTCGTCAACGCTTCCGGGGGGCTCGCCGCGCACGACTTCGTCTTCAATGGTTGGGGCGGCAAGTACAACAACGAGTATGCCGACGACGACATCGCCCCGCAGCGCATCGCGCCGCTCCTGAACATTCCGCTCTTCAAGCATACGATGGTCCTCGAAGGCGGGAGCATCGACGTGAACGGCCGCGGCACCGTCATGACTACCGCCCAGTGCCTGCTCAACAAGAACCGCAATCCGCACATGACGCGCCGCGAGATCGAAGCCGAGCTGCACGCCGCGCTGGGCACGCGCCACACGATCTGGCTCCCCGGCGGAATCGTCGGCGACGACACCGATGGCCACATCGACGACATCGCCCGCTTCGTCGATCCCGTGACGATCCTCGCGAGCCGCGCCCCCGAGGGTCACGACGACTACGCCATGCTCGCCGAGAACTTCGACGCGTTATTGCAAGCCCGCGATCAGGACGGCGACAAACTCAACATCATCGCGCTGCCCGTCCCCGATCCGATCATGTACGACTTCCCCCCCGACCGCTTCGGCCCCGGCGGCGTCAATCCCGTCCCCGCCAGCTACGCCAACTTCCTCATCGTCAACGATCACGTCTTCACCCCCATCTTCGGCCAAAGCCGCGACGATGAAGCCCTCAAAATCATCGAGAAAACCACCGGTAAAACCGCCATCGGCATCCGCAGCGAATATCTAGTCGTTGGCCTCGGCGCGCTGCATTGCCTTTCGATGCAACAGCCGGCTCCCCGTAGGGCAGGTCATTGACCTGCCATGCCTTTGGTCCTCCACACATTGAAGAGGCAGGTCAATGACCTGCCCTACAGTCATCATTCCATGTTTTGTTCGTTCAAGCTGATGATGGGCGGAGGTTCGTTCCCGCAGCACCAGTCGATGGGATAAATCCCGTCTTTGACGTATCGATGAAAACTCGACCAATTCCAGTCTTTGGGGCAGGTTGTCAGGCCGTGCTTTACGGGGTTGTAATGAATGTAGTCGAGGTGCTCGTTCAGATCGTCTTCGTTGCGGATGGTGTGTTCATAATAACGAGGTTGCCACACCCCGCGACGCTTTTCCGCAGCTTGCCCACGATAAAGTGAGGTTTCGCCTCCGCCGCTGTTGAGCCAGATGTGCGTGAAGGCGCCTTTGATCAGTCGCCATCGTGTTGAATAATCCGAATCGCCGGGCGGCAGCGTCCAAATGACATGAAAATGATCGGGTAAAAGGACAAATGCATCGATTGTAAAAGGGCGACTCTGTTGTACGTCGGAGATACATTGGCGGAGAATGGTGCGAGCGCGGTCCGTTGTAAGAATTGGGCGTCGACGAGCCGTTGCGACAGTGAAGAAATAAGTTGCTCCCGCGACACGTCGGCGGCGAAATTCGGGCATGAACGTATTGTTGTGATTTTGAAGAGGCAGGTCAATGACCTGCCCTACGTGAGCGGTTTGGATTCGATATGCCTTCGGTGCGTGTCGGTGTAGGTTTCGTTGACGAGCTGGTTGATCGCGTCGGTGGTCATGAACTTGTCGCAGAAGCCCGGTGTGTCGTGGTCGAGGGTCAGCTTCGCGGTGGCGATGAAGTGGGTGATCAGGTCGCGGGGGTCTTCGTCGCCCATGGCGAAGCGGATGGTGGTGGGGGCGATGCCGGCGGCTCGGAGGGAGTTTTCGTCGAGTTCCGAATGAGTAGTGAGGGCGGGGCAGGAGACGATGGTGTTGGACTGGCCGAGACTGATCATGTGGCCGAACATCGGGGCGAGAGAGTCGAAGAAGCGCTGGAAGGATTCGCGCGTCACGCCGTCGATGTCGATGGTGAAGAGCGGGGCGGGGAGATTGAGGTAGAGGAGTTTCTCGCAGAGCGCGTGATTGGCGTTGCCGGGTAATGCATTGCAGTGCACATTGATCTGCGGATGCGCGGCGAGGAACTCGGCGAGAATCTTCGTATTGATGCACTTGGCGAGCATACGGACTTCGAGCGTCTTCATGCCCTGGATCACTTCGAACGCGGCGTCGGCGTTGAGGAACGCGCCTTTGACGTAGTACACGTTCCAGAACATCGTCTGCTCCCAGCCGGGCGAACCCTTGGGGACGAACATGTCTTCGTTTCGGCCGATGACGCAGCCGGCGATGACGGAGCCGGTGCCGGAGAGGTCCTTCGTGTAGCTGTGAATGACGAAGTCGGGGCGCTCGGCGGGGTCATCGCGCTGGAGCGGCTGATGCAGGAAGGGCGTGCCGACGGTGGCGTCGAGCATGACGCGAATGCCATGGGCATGCGCCGCGGCGCAGATGGCGGGCACGTCCAGCACGTACCCATGCGGATTGCACGGGGATTCGAGGTACAGGTAAATATTGCGATCGGCGGCGAGTCGGGCGGCGTGCGCGATCTGCACGTGACGCAGGCATTTCTCGAACGCCGCGGCGCTGTCGCCGTCGAAACTTTCGACGGCGATGCCGAGGTTCGAGTCCTTGGCGTACCAGTCGTGAATGAGCTGATGGGCCCCGCCATAGATGTTGCGGCTCGTGATGAGGATGTCGTCGCGGCCGAGCACATGGGCCAGCACGCCGTCGATCGCCGCCATGCCGCTGTTGAAGTTCCATGCGAAGTACTGATCCGCGTACGGCCCCGCTTCGAGATCGACAATGAAATTCGCCAGTGCCACGCTCGTCGGATTCAGTAGCCGCGAGTAAATTTCCAACAGCAGTTCGCGCCCTTTGAAGGCGTCTTCGATCCATTCCGCGCAGGCATAAATGTACGTCGCGGTGCGGGCGATGACGGGCGTCGCCGAGAAGATCGCCGTGACGTTGTCGAACACGGCGTAGGGGCCTTTGACCGAGCGGCTCGTGTAACGGTAATCGAGCGCCTGATACGTCCGCCGCGTCGGATTCTGAAGCGTATCGAGCAGACGGGCGAGCTGGAACGAGAGGAATTTCTTGGCGTTGAAATAAGCGATGCGGTCGGCCCGGTCGAGCCCGTCGATCGTGCGCAGCGTCAGCGCCCAGAGTTCATCGATGTCGGCCTGCGATTCATACAGATGCGCCGCCAGCCGCGCGAGCGTCTTGCCGAAGTCGGTGTCGGGGTCGATGGCGAAATGCGCGAGCTGCTCGGCGACGAGCTGATCGACGTTCTGAGCGGTCGTCGTGTTGCGCCGCGGGGAAAGTCGGCGCATGGCGTTGAGATCGGACATGATGGCGCCTCCATGCTGCGAAGCCGCGAGCGGCTGGCGCTTCATCATATCGTCGCGCAGTACCAGACGCTTCGGCTCAGAGCCGCCTCAGCGTCGGCGTGGGTCTATTACTTCAAATGATTGAGCGTGTAGTACGCGTCGGGGCTGGTCATCTTCGAGCCGTCGGCGGCGGGGATGTTGGGGTGAATGTGGTAGACCTTGTTCTCAAGAAGCTCGGGCAGCGTGATGTGCACGGTCTTGCCGTCATCGCTGAGCGTGGCGCTCGTCGGCGTGACCTTCGTCAGGTCCAGCCGATCGCAACCGTAGGCGGGGTGATACTCGTAGTGCCAATGTTCGACGGCGAACGCCTCGGGTTTGACGGCTTCTTTGGCGACGGGCTGGGTGAACACGACGTCGAAGCCGGTCTTGGTCAGTTCGACATGGTGCATCTCGAAGGGCGTCGTCTTGCCATCGTAGACGATGCGCTGCACGCCGTAGGGTTTTTTGCCGACGGTGCCCCAGCCGCGCGAGGTCTGGCCGAGCCAGAGCGAACCATCGGGCGCGAACGCGCAGCGGACGATGCCGCACTGGGTATGGTCGATGAAGTTGATGACGCATCCCTGATAGAACCCGTCGACTTTTTCGAGCCAGCAGCGGAAGACATTGGCGCGGGTCTGGTCGCCGACGAAGAACTGGCCGGCGAACGGGCCGAACTTCCCGGCGGTGGTGTCGATGATCGGATTGCCGGGGCTGTTGGCGATGATGGCGTGCGGTATCCAGATCGCCGGCGGGGTGCGAAGCTTGTCGTACTCGCTGATGGGAATCTTGTTGAGGTCGCGGCTCACGAAATCGGGGTGATACTTGAGCGAGCAGGGGTGACCATGGAACCGGCCCTCGACGACGTGCTGAAGCGTCGAGCTGGCGTTCCAGTCGCCCTGGTTGTCGGTGTAGAAGATTTCATCGTTCTCGTGATTGATCGTCAGTCCGCAGGGCGAGCGCATGCCCCATGCGAAGACGGAGAATGTTCCGTCGGGCGTGACCTTGAAGCAGGTGCCGCGGTAGGGGGAGTCGATGGACATGACGGACCCGAGCACTTTTTCGCCCGAGCCGTGCGCGAGATTGAGCGTGCCGTAGAAATTGCCGTGCGAATCGCGCACCGGGCCGAAGCAGAATTCGTGGTAATTGCCGGTGAACCCCCACGCATTGCTGATCGCCTTGTACACGTCGGCGACGCCGTCGTGATCGGTGTCGATGAGCTGGGTGAGTTCGGGTTTTTGGGTGACGAAGATTTCGCCGGTCTTGCGATCGACCATCAGGCCGGTCGATTCCTGCAACCCGTCGGCGAAGAGGGACCATTTGCCATCGTGCAGTCGCCAGACGTCGCCGTAGCGTGTGCTGGCGTAGACATCGCCGTCGGCGGCGACGTCCAGGCCGGCGACGCCGAACTCGACGCCCGGCGGATTGGGGATCGTCTGGACGGTATACCCCGGCGGAATGATCGACGGCGTGTCATCGTCGGCGACGAGCGGCGCGACGCATGTGACCATCAGCAGTGCGGCGACGAGGTGCGTGATGAGCTTCTTCATGATCATTTCGCCTCCTTGCAGGTCAGCGTGACGGTGAACGAATGCGCCGCGGCGGGCGCGACGGTCAGGACGCCGTTCGCATCAAACGCACCGGCCGAACTGGCCAGGTCGAGCCCATCGGGTTTGACCGAGAACTTCACGGGGGCATCAGGCGTCCGCGCGAACGTGAACGTGTACTGCAAACCAAGCTTGCCATCGAGCGCGGCGACCGACTGTTCGACGTCGACGCCATTGAGGTTGAACATGAACGTCGGCCCGCCGTGATGGCCGTGCGTGCGGCGATAGCCATTGAATCGAAGCACCGGCTCGGCATCGCCGATGGTCAACGGGCATTTGCCGGTGGAGCCGACGGTGAACAGATCGCCAAGCGGTTTGCACCCGCCGCCGCCGCGCCCCGTGCCGAATCCGCGATCCGGACCGACGTCGAGAAAGGCGCCCCACCACCCGTACCGCACCGCGCAGTTCTCCGCGTCGAAGACGTAGCTGATGTTCACGGGCAGGCCGACGGCCATCGAGCGCGACGACGTGTCGGGCAGGTTGCCGCGCACGACGAGCGCTTCGTGCATCACCACCAGCTTGTACTTGTCCGCGTTGGGGTCTTCCTTGCGCGCGGCGCGCAGCGGCGTATCGGTGAGCATGACGCCGCCGATGCCCGGACCGCTGAGTTGGACAGCCAGCGATTGATCGACCTTGCCTTCAAAGTATTCGACACGCAGTGCATGAGCGCCCGCGGTGAGCTTCACGGAGCCGGGCACTTCCTTGTTGGCTGGGTGCGAGCCGTCGAAGTCGACGACGCGCTTGCCGTCGACGAGCACGCGCGAACCGTCGTCGGAGTTGATCACAAAGCGGTACGTGCCGTCGCGCGGCGTGGTGAGCGTCGCTTCATACACGAACCCGAAGTCGTCCTCGCGCTTGCGCGGCTTGAGCGTGATGCGATTGTCATCAATCGCGCCCTCGGCGGCGGGCGTCAGCTTGTCAAAGTCCGGCAGATTGCCCCATGACCCTTCGTAGTAGCGGTACTTGAGGTTCGAGACGAGATTACCGACCGGCGCGGCGCCGGAGCCGACGAGCATCTCGCCGCGCATCGTGAAGGCATGACCGGGGAAGGTGCACACATACGGGTAAGCGCCTTCGTCGGTCGGCGCGATGAAGTCGATCGAGTCGGACTCGTGCGGATTGAGCAGCTTCGTGTGATGCAGGACGAGCGGCGAGTCGGGGATGAAGCCCTTGTCAAGCCCGTCAGCGCCCATCGCCCACGCCGCCTGCGCGACGGTGAGCCAGGTCTGATCGCCCGCCGCACAGAGCACCAGGTTGTGCGCCATCTCATCGGGATTGCGCAGCGTCAGCCGAATGCGCTCGCCGGGTTTGACGGTGAACGACTCCTTGTCGAACTTCATCTTGCCCGGGTCGGCGTTGAGCACGATCTCGCGATCGATCGTGTCGAGCTTCGGGCACTGCTGATGCGACGGGCGGACGAACGTCTGTGCGGAGAGGAACGTCGAACACAGCGCGACGAGAAGGAAGGAGGCGACGCATCGTTGCGACATGAGCATGACCTCGATGGCTGGAGTGGTGAGTCGGACCGGTTCAACCGATCGGCGGCGGGCGGCTCTACGTGAAACAGTATACCCGTTAATCGGCTGCGTTAAAATCGCCGTCCCCACCGGAAATGGCGCGGCCGGGCCGGGGTGGGGCGTTGTGGGGAGAATCAGCAATCGCATCGTGGGGCGACATGGAGGGGCGACATGCTTTTTTGGCCAAAATGGGGCATGGTGTGGAAGATGGGGAAAGATATTGTCAAAAAGTGGGGAAAAGTGGGTTGACAGGGGGAGCGGTGTGGGATAAATTCCGTCTCATCAATCACGGAAACGACGGGCACGGACGCCCAGGGGACCCAATGCCTTGCTTCTCGTCGGCACACATGAACATGCGATCGACGCCAAGCAGCGTTTGGCCATCCCTTCCAAGTTTCGCGAAGAGTTGACGGCCGCGGGAGCGACGGAGCTCTATGCGGTCGTGCGTGGCGGCGTGCTTTGCCTCTACACCCGCGAGGGGTACGAGAAGCGGGCCAACGCCTTGGAACGGGCCGGCAAACCGGCGGACTTCGTGCTCAGTTACGAGCAGCATTTTTACGCCGAGACCGAACGATTGATCTTCGACAAGCAGGGACGCGTGCGGATACCCGACACGATGCTTGACGAAGCGGGACTTGCAAAACTTGTCACTGTCGTCGGTGTCCGTGACCATCTGCAGGTGCATGATGCACAGCGATGGCGGCAAAATCGCCAGGAAGCGCGACAGCGCCTCCCCGATCTGCTCCAGGACCCTCGACAAATGAGTTGGCCCAGCCGAACCCCCGGCCCCGCCAACGACGCCGGCTAAGGACAGCCGGGATGCCCAGCCAGGTGCTGTGGCGAAGGTAGCACGGATGCGAAGCCAACCGAGTTCTCTGTCGCACGCGAGCCGGTTCGCCGGTCCCCTCAAGGAAGAGGGAACCGACGACTGGCGACCAGACAGGATCAGCGATCGGAAGCTCATCGAGCTTTCGGCCCGTCTGACAAGCGTGCAACGACTCGGTGGCACCTTCGCTCGCATCGCATTCTCGCCCGCCATGCAGGCCAGACTCGATGCGCTCAACCCCACCGCGCCACCGCAACTCTAGCACCCCATGCCCGCTCCGACCACTCCCCCCGTTTGGCGACGCCGCTTCCTGCCCTGAGCCCGTCGAACGGGCGGCGTGCTTTCTTACCGTTCTTTCACCACGACCCCCTGCACCTGACCCATCAGAAAACTCATCTCCACCACTTGCCCCTCCCCCGGCCGCACGCCGCAGACATGCTCCGCCACGCGCACCATGCCCTCCCCGCTCTCCGTCTCGATCCGCAGATCAAAATACACATCGCCGTGGATCGAAACTTCTCGAACCGCGGCGATGCGCACCGTCATCTTTCCGAACATCGGAGCCGTGAAACTCATGCCGCCGAGTATACCCGCCGCCAGCCCCTCCCGCGGCGGCCGAACATCATCATCAACCCGCTCATCATCACCATCGCCCATCCGCCCGGTTCCGGAACCGCCGACACGCTGAGCATGAACACGTTGTCCTGCAAATTCGTGATCCCCGTGTTCCAACGGATGAGGTCCGAAAGCGAAAGCGACCCGAAATCGATCAGCCCCGCCACGATCGGCGAATCCAGGTCCGCATCGTTGAGATAGAAGAACCGATCCCCATCGCGCAGCCGCTCGAACTGATCGACGAGAATCGCCATCAATGTCTCGCCCACGCTTGCATCATTCATGTGATCCTCCGCCAGCGCGCCGACCCAGAGGTCGATGTCGTTCACATCCCCGTCGTACAGATCGGCCAGCGTCTGCGCGAGGGCTGTGTCGGAGGTGATCTCGGAGAAGCTCGCGATCGGCGCGAGTCCGTACGCTTGGCGCGTCGTGTTGTAGTCGGACAAGCCGTGATCCCGCCCGCGCTGAATGTTCAGCGACGCCAGATCGAATCCCCCCGCTCCGGGCGGCCCGAACAGAAAGTTCCGCACACTGCCCACGACCTTCGAGTCCACTTCCTGCGCCATGTCCGACGCCAGATACTTCAAAATCGGATCGATCCCGCTTTCCGAAACGAGCGTCGGATTGAAAAACGCCTGCGCCAACGGCACTTCCTCGCGCACGGCGTTGCCATCGTTATCGAGAAACTCCACATCGTCCGCCAGCAGACTGTGCCCCAGCCGGTACCCCGCCGTCGAAAACTCCGTGGCGATCGAAGCGTTCACGTCGGCGTGATATCCGCTGTAGGCGCCGAGCGCGTTGTCGCCGAGCAGGGCCGGAAGAAATTCGTTGTACGTGATCGCCTGTATCTCCGCGCCGACGACCTTGCGCGTCCATTGATAAATGTCCTCATCGCTCAGTTCGCTGTGCGCCGCGGCGATCTGGTCGGCGATGCGGTTGTGCTCGCGCATGAACAGCGTCTGAATGCTCGTCAACTCGATGTTCTCATTGGCGCGGATGTCGCCGGCGAGAAAAAGCTGATCATCCCCCACGATGTGCGCATCGTTGGCGTTGTAGAAACCCGCCGTGTTGAACGGCAGAAGATTGCCCGCGCTCGTGGCCAGTCGCCCGCCGCTCCCTTCGCGCAGCGCCATCGCCCGCGTCGCATCCGAGCCGTACACCACCGACCCGTCCAGATACGACGTGATCTCGTTGATCTGCTGACGCGGATTGCCCGGGCCGGTCCCCGTCGCCGGATCGAAAACCGAGCGCGTCATATTGATGACCTGCGTCCCCGTCGATGCCGGATCGAAGTACGGATCGCCCGTCGGCACGCTGATGTTGAACGCTTCCGTTCCGCCCGGCTCTGTCAGGTCGATGTCATGATCGACGAACTGGCCCCATGCATAAATGAAATCCGTCATCCGCCGCGCGTTGGGCATCGACTCGACGCCGTCGTCGTAGCCCGCCACCGCGTTGCTGATCACCCGCGCGCTCGGCCGCGTCGCGCCGCCGGGCGTCGAAACCCCGTCGGCGTAACCGACCGGCGAAAGACGCAGAAGCTGCGAGCCCGTCCCGCCCCATGTCGCATTCGTCTGATTGTTCCCCGTCCCGTCGAAACTTCTGAACTCCTCCGCGATCCCCCGTCCGTTCCATCCGATCATCATGCTCAGAGTCACCCAACCGATCATCCATCGTTGGCCACCATGCATGGGCGCACCTCAAGTCTGCGGACGCATTGCACGTCCTCGGGAAAGAAACGCTTGGTTTGTGTGCGTAGCCGATTGTGTCCATCCGCCGGGCGGGAGGTCGCCTTCGCGACCCGTAGCAGGCAGGGCTCTTCCTCTCACATCACGTCCCGCCCCCGCCGATTTGCGCACGACCCCTGACAATTTTTTCACCATTCCCTGACGCAACCCATTCACGCCCGCATCTCGCGTGGCCACAGATGCTCCACATGCACATGCGCCGACGCATACGTCGCCCCCAGTTCGCAAAGCACCGGGATCATCGCCAGATTATCCAGCGCCGTCTGCCGCTTCGTCAGCCGGCCAAGCCGCGGATCGTCTAGCTGCATGTCATACCGCGCATACGTGAACTTCTGCTCCGCGCCGCTCAAAAGCGTCGGCGAAGTCAGCGCGCCCAGTTCCGTGTCCAGCGCCTCGCCGTGCACGCAGTCGCCGAGGATGCGGCAGAGCATGTCCTGCTCCCCCGCCACCGACTGCATCAGGCCGGGGATCACGTAACCCAGGTGATCGATGAGATTGATCTTCCGCGCGATCTTGCGCGGCAGCTTGAAACGCATCGACCCCGTGCCGATCGAAACCACATGAATCCGCTGACGCCCCGTCGGCCACTCGATCCGATACGCCGGCAATGTCGCCATCAATACCGCCAGCAGCGCCGGATTATTGAACGGCGTGATTCCGCCGTCGACGAACAAATGCTTCTCCCCGCCCAGTGCGATTTCCTGCGGCTCAAAAAACGACGGCGCCGCCGTGCTCGCACGCAACAGTTGCCACAGCGGCACCGCCAGATTGCAGTCCGCCCGCGATGCATCGTTGAACATCGCCCCCGCATGATTCGACACCGGCCAGGGCGACCCCGTCGATGCGTTCCGCATCACCACCACCAGTAACTTCCGCAGTTTCTTCGTTCCGAGTTTCGCCGCCGTTCCATCCTCTTCGCAAAACAGGCCCCGAAAGTATGCGCCGATCGACTCCGCCTGATACTTCGAATGCAGCCGGCGATACCACGGCGTCTTGCGAAACAGCTCCGCGCCATGTTCGATGTACAGCTTCTCGATCTCGCCCGCGCTCATCCCCCAGCACAACCCCGCCGCGATGATCGCCCCCGTGCTTGTCCCCGCGAACAGGTCGAACACATCCGCCAACACAAGCTGATCGTCCCCATGCGTCTCGCGCAGAATCGCCTCGATGCGTTTGACAACCGCAATCGACAAAAGCCCGCGAATACCGCCGCCGTCAAGGCTGAGGATGCGCTTCATCATGGGGTCATCTTACGGGATCGTTCGATGAAGCGGGCGAATGACCCGACTTCGGCACGCGCGGCATCGGCATCGCCACGATCTGAATCTCGTCGGGCGTCACATGGATGACCATCGCTTCGTCGGATTCGAGCATGCCCGCATCGCCCGTCGCGCGCCGTGTCATGCGCTCCGCCAGTGCCGCCAGCGACTCGCCCCGCCATTGTCCGGGCGGCGCGCCGATGTCGCTGATCTCCACGGCGGGCCCGCGAATCATGTCGCGCAAAGTCGGACGGCGACCGAGCCGCTCTTCAAGCTGCGCGAACTCCGCGCGATAGTCATCCTGATTCACCATTGTCCCGCCCGTCGCCGCATCCGCCTTGACACGCGGCGGCAACCACACGACCCGCCGGCCCGTCACGTCGCCAATCACCGCCTCCACCGATCGCCCCGGCTCGACCGTCCCCGGCCCCGGCAGTTCAACCGCCAGCAAATCCTCCCCTTCCCGCGATCCAAGCAGCCGCACCGGCAACACCTCGCTGAGCCCCAGCGGCAACAGAATGTCCAACTGCGTCTGGCTCCGCCGCGGCTTCTCCGCCGCACAGCCGCCGAACAACACCATCGACATCACCATCAAAGCCATGCGACGCAAAACGATTGAATACCGCCCCATGCGACACCTCGGAAGTTCGAATTGCAAAGCAGTCAACCGATGCAATTCAGACGACGCGACGCGGCCGAAGGTTCATTTGCAGTTCATGTCGAATTCGGGCCGCTCACGTCCAATCAGCGATTGATGCGCTTCAGCACGTGCTATTTGACCGGATCGCCGTGTGATGAGCCGGTCCATGAGACGGGGATTGCCATGATGATGATGTACTCTTTTGTCAGAAGGAGCGTGTCCGCCATTTCCGGGCGAAATGCATCGAAATCGCCCGAGGGATCCAGCGCTTGGCCATGCGTGGCCCGATCCAAGGCCTCATCAAAGGAAATTCCCACCCAGCGGATGGTCGGTCCGCCGAGTTCCGTGTCGCCGCTGATCCATCCGCGCAGCACGCCCCCGACCGTCAGAGCCGTCGTGCCATCATGCGGCATCTGCGCGTAATCCGATCGATAGTCCCACTTCTTCATCGCCTCAATCACGGCCGTATTGGTCGACTCCACTGGCCGGGGCACCCAAACGACACGCTTGCCGGTGATCTTGAAGATGACCTCCTCCGTCTTTAACCCCGGCGCGATGCTGTCGGGATCGGGCAGCGGCATGGCGAGCAGCCGTTCAGACTCCGATGCGCTCAGAACAGGAATCGTAATCGGCGAGCCGCTCATCACATTAAATGGGACGATCAGATCGACACTCTGCGTGCGCAGATGTTCGCGCTGCGATGCGCATCCCCCGATCCCGACGAGTAAACATGCATATGCGACGACCAGCGCCAGTCGAACCCGGGTTACATCATTCATCGAGCACCTCGGCGTGAAAACGGCTAGTGTGACCCTCTTTTCAACGCATCGACGTCCGCGCGGTTCCGTTTCACGCGGGGCGCTGCCCCGCCGCTAAACGAAGATGTTGGAGAAATGGCTTACGCTTCCGGCGTGTCCGTGTCGCGGTCGCCTTCGTCGAGGAGTTTGCGGGCGATTTTGGCGAGGGAGATGTAGCGCTGGCGGAAGTCCTCGATGTCGTTTTCCTCAAGCTCCTCCAGATCGAGCAGCGCATTGTGCGCCCCCTGCGTGGCGCGGATGAGTTCGTCGAGCTTGATCTGAATCGCCTCCGTGTCGCGGTTCTGCGTGTTCTGGATGAGGAAGACCATCAGGAACGTGACGATCGTCGTGCTGGTGTTGATCACGAGCTGCCACGTATCGGAAAACCCGAAGATCGGCCCGGAGATGAGCCAGACGAGGATTAGCCCGATGGCCAGCGCGAAGACCACCGGCCGCCCGCAAAATCGCGCGGCGACTTTGGCGAATTGCGTGTACCACGTGACGGATCGCATGGCGGGCACTCCTTGTATGAGGGGAGGGACTCCGCCGCATTTTAGGACCCGCCGCGCGAGGTGAAGCGCAACGGCGAATAAGACCGCGGAAAAAGTGAACCACCAAGACACCAAGGTCACCAAGGAACACCTTGTTCAGTAGACAGTTCTATCTTCACCTTGGTGTTCTTTGTGCCTTGGTGGTTCAACATGCTTCTCAAATGAATCACACCACCCGCCGGCGACGCACCATCAGCGGCGCCGCCACGAGCATCATCACCATCGCCGAGGGCTCGGGCACGGCGACTACCGCTTCATAGGTATGCATATGCTCCGGGAGCTGATCGACCGTCAGCGTGAACGAATTCGCGCCGTTCGTCGCGCCGACCTGATTGGACCCGTTGGCGCCGACGATGACCCGGCCACGCAGATCCGGCAGTGCGAAGGTCGTGGACCCGTCGCCGCCGTAAGTGAAACCCAACAGCGAAAAGAGCGCCGGGTTCGTGCTGATCTGAAGAGTCTGACCATTGGCGAAGGCCCAACCGGCCGGGGCGAAATCGCCGGCGAAGGCGACGACTTCGCCGAGCACCGGCTTGTTGTCCAGCGGGCCGCCGATGATGGGGAAATCGCCGGCGATGGCGATGAGATAGTTGAGCGCGAGGGCCGGCTGATCGTTGTTGATCGAAGCGCCCGACCCGGTCGTGCCGGTCATGTCCGAACTCGGCGGCAGGTCATGATCATGGGCCGGAAGCTGCGACTCGGTGATCGTCGTCGCCGCCTCGCCGATGACCTGACCGAGCGCGAGCGCTCCGCCCGCGCCGACGATCGTGCGATTCTGCAAATCCGGGAGCCGGAAGGTGACGGCGCCATCGCCGCCGTACTTGGTGCCCAGCAGCGAAAAGAGCGCCGTGTTGCTGACAATGGGCAAGAACTGCCCCTCCGCGAACATCCATCCTTCCGGCGCGAAGTCGCCGACGAACAGCGACACCTGCCCGAGGAAAATGCTGTCGGCCGTGCCGCCGCCTTCGCTGGGGAAGATGCCCGAGCCGGTCGAGATGATGTAGTGCATCGCCAGCGACGACTGCGTATTGTCGAAGGCCGCCCCGCCGCCGGTCGCATCGGTGTCGCCCCCGCCGGGGAGCGTATGCGTGTGCGCCGGCATCTGTGCGACGCTCAGCGTGAGGGAGTCCGAGCCGAACGCGCTGCCCAAAGGATGCGTCGCACTCGCCCCGACCGCGACCGTCCCGCCGAGGTTCGGCATGGCGAACGTCGTCGAGCCGTTGCCACCGGCGTAGGCGGTTCCCGTCACCGAAAACAACTGCGGAAAACTGGCCGCATCCAGAACGGTGCCGTCGGCCTTCGGATCGCTCGGCAGAAGGAACGACAAGCCGTACGGAAAGTTGCGCACCATGCCGATGAGGTTCGTATTGCTGCCCACGCCGCCGGGTCCGAGCGCCGGGAACTGCCCGCTCGCCTGCACCTGCTCGCTGAGCACAAGCGACGGCTGGCGATTATCAAACGGCTGCGACCCGCCCGTCGCCCCCGTCACCGCCACATCCGCCCAGGCGCTCCCCCCCGCCAGCGCCATGCACAATCCCAAACCCCACGCCATCCCACGATGACCGATACCCCGGCGCACGAATACAAAAGCCATCTCATTGCTCCTGTCCGCCCTGCGGACGCAGAAGGAACCAACAATCGGACCTCCTCAGATCCGTACATCCACGCGAAACCCCTCGCGCGATGCCGCTCGACGCATAACGCCGAATTCATAAATGGAATCTCAAAACCTCCGACACTTCAACGCGGACCAGCCACAGCGCCGCCCGCCTCATTCACGCCCGAGTATCCAGAGCCGGGGAATGACTGTCAATCAAAAAATAAATATTCTTTCCGAGCCGTTCCGCGGGGCATCCCCCCCGATTCAGGACACGATACGCCAACCCGCCACTGTCAATCCGACGCCATCCGGGCATCTCAAAACCCCAACGATTCACCCCATTTTCGTCATTCCGACTCATGCCCCCCTTCTCTTCCCCCAAATTTTACACAGCCCGATGTTACTCCGATCCGGTGGTGTCCGATAGGCATATCGAATACACAACACCGATGGTGAAACGGCCACCGATCGCGAAACGGTTTGGCGCGGCGTTGCGATCGCGACGCCAAGAGCTGGGGATGTCGCAAGAGCGGCTTGCACAGCTAGCCGGGGTCAATCGCTCTTACATCAGTGATTTGGAGCAAGGTGGCCGCAATCTTTCCCTGGCCAACATCGAGAAACTGACGCGTGCGCTCGACATGTCGATCTCCGACTTTTTCTCGGAACACGGGGTGGATTGATGGCGAAGCTGTTGGAACGGGTCTTGAGGGCGCGTGACACTTTCAACGTGGAGCAGGTTAAACAGACCTATCCTTGGATCGTCGAGCGGGAGCGCAAGTGCATCATCAGCCCGGATGCCGATGGTCAACTTTGCGCCTTGCTGCTCACGAATATCTTGGGGTGGGAGGTGGTGGGTTTCTATGACGGCAAAGCGCTCGTTTGCCATGAAAACACCGACCCTAAGAACGCGGTCTTCGTGGACGTAGAGATATTCCGACAGGGGGTGAGAAGTTTCGGCAACCACATGCTCGCTTTCAATTTCAATCGACTTCCGAGCGGGTGGTCCACAGCGCTGCGAGATTGCATCTCGCCCAACAACATGCGCTCCCACGACCGAAGGCAATTCGATCGAAAGTATCCTTTCGCCTCGATCCATTTCCTGTTGGTCATCCTCGCTTCGGAGTACGCGTTGCAATTACCCGCAAGCGCCGCAGGTCCATTATTGTTTGCGGATGGTGTGTACAAGTTGCTGCTGCAATACACCGAAAACGCTTGGGACTGGATGCGTTACATGGGCGTAACCGATCAAGCGAATCCGCTTCATCGCTATTTCCACAACCCCGACATGAGCGTCTATGCGTTGATGACCAAGATGCTTGAGTTCTGGCGGATGCGGGATGAAACCAGCATCACGGGGCAGCGCGGCGACCGCATCGCGATCACCGATCGAGGCGGGGCCGGCGGACTCCGTAATCTGGTCCGACACCGCGATGCGGATCAACTCTGGCATTATGATCCGGAAACGAAGCAGCGTAATCTGGGGTTCCTAACGCGGCTGGGCGAGATGACCGGTTGGCCCTATACCGATTCAAAATGGCGATGGGACCGCTGGAAGCTCTGGCAATTCGAAAAGGGAGTCGGTGCAGAGATATCGAACATTCGGTCGTACGACGCGATGTTCGAGCGGCAACCCATTTCACTGGCAATCACCGCTCAAAATCGAGTCGAGTATACGGTCATGAGTACCGATCCCGACCCATTCATTTGATATCTGACGCGCTGACGCTCTCGAACAGCGTGGCGGTTTCAACGTCTTTCTCAAGGCGCTGATTGCAGAGATCGCAATACTCTTGGCTGATGTCGAAACCGATGAAGTGTCGTTCATGTTTGAGTGCCTGCACAGCCGTAGATCCCGATCCTATGAACGGGTCCAGCACGATGCCACCCGGCGGGCAGAAGCATTGAATCAGGTCGGAGGGGATGGCGTCGGGGAACACGGCTGGGTGCTTGCGTTTGAGCGGGTTCTTGTCACCGGCCATCAGGTAGTTCCAGATAGTACCCCTGCATTTGGTGGCATTGATCTCGCGCCGAACGGTGCCGTTTGTGGCGCCATCGGTGCGACGATTGCCGCTGCCTGACATCACCTTGCCGCCATGCTTGCTGGGGACTCTAAGCGGCTGCTTGTCGAAGTACGCCGGTCGATCCCCTTTGAGGAACAACGGAATGTATTCGTGGTCCACCCGGAACCGATGCTTCCACCAAGCGCCTTCCGAGCCGTTCTTGCGGTAGATGACGCACTCGAACAGTTTGAAACCAAACGAGTCGCACCAATCGATGATGGTCCGAAAGGATGTCAGCGACTTGCCGAAGTCCTTGGTCTGATCCTGGATGACCATCGCGGCGATGCCCCCGTCCTTGAGGACGCGATGAATCTGAGCGCCGGTTTGATGCAAGTCGAAAGCAAAACCGTTGTACTTGCGGACGGCGTCGTAAGGCGGCGAGGTGACCACAAGATCCACGCAGTCATCGGGGAGCATTTCCATCCCCTCGACGCACTCCATGCAATGAACTTTGTCGACCCAGTCGTGAATATCATCTATGCGCATGACTTGCGATTTTCTGTCAATCATCGGGGGAACATATAAATATTCTGCCGTTGTGCGATCTCACGCTAGCCCGCGTGATGTCGAGGCCACTCTTTCATGCGACCACTCATATCGCGGCTTGTAACGCAATCATAGACAAGTCGTGAAAATTTCGCTAACCCCTCACCCCCAAGGGCCGATCCCGGCCCGCCTGGAATCAAATTTCCTGTCTGCGAGGGATGGTGGGTCGAGCGCAGCGGACCCACTACGATAGGTGAATCGGCGCTGAATCTTGCGGCCGCGTGTTCGCGTGGTGGTTGTTCGTTCATTCAATCTCTCATGGCGTCAATTCCCCGACGCTCGATCAATTCGATGGTCACGCTTTGCGCGATCTGCGATCTTCACACATCGCATCATCATACGTCCGACGCGGCGGGTCCGCTGCGCTTGACGCACCCGACCTCGCTGAAAAGTGGGAAAAACGGGGGCGGAAGTGGTTGGTAGGGAAATGGAAAAGATTCGCCCGTTTCATGATTGGCCGATTTGATGCGTGCGGATCGTGGGGATGTTGGGGAATATCCCCCGGCGGAGCCGGGGGCTGAGGGGGGAGGTGTCGGGGATCGGGGGCGTAAGGAGTGTGGAGTGTGGAGTGTGGAGTGGGGAGGCGTTGGGGATCGGGGGTTTTCATTCCGCGCTCCGAATTCCACGTTCCGCACTCTGCGCAGCGCATGGGGGTGGCGCGAAAGGCGCATGGGGGTGACGGATCGGGCGCGGGGGTGCGCATGGGGACTTGTAAGTCCTTGAATTGCGTCGCATGGGGGTGTCGCGGCTTGCTCGGCGGTGCGCATGGGCGCGCCGATGTGCGCGGTAGGGGTGGGTGAGGTGGGGTTTTATGGGATTTGGCGAGGTGCGGCGGGTTGATCGGCGCGTGCGCGGTGGGGTTTGGGGATCAGGGGAAGGGGGTTGGGGGAGAGGGGGTGGGGAAGGGGGAGAAGCCCGCGGCGCATTCGATGGGCTCGCTGCGGGAAGCGGCGTCGCTAAGCGTGTCGGGGAATGCATTTTCAAGAATTGACGAGGGTGCGTCCGATACTCTGGAACGGGAGGTGGCGCTGCCGGGCGGTTGGCGGGCGGCGTGACCCCACGGAAAAGGACGCGTTTCGCCGGATGGATTCGGCGGGACGATTTGTGAACGAAGCGGCTGACTTTCACGGACGAAAGGGCCCCGGCGCGTGCGTACGTTTGCGGTGATCAATCAGAAGGGCGGCTGCGGCAAGACGACGACGGCCATCAACCTCGCCGCGTCCTTCGCCGAACTGGGCCACAAGACGCTGCTCGTGGACATGGACCCGCAGGGTCACTGTGCACTGGGGCTGGCGGTTCCGGACACGCAACTTGAAAAGACGATCGCTGAAGCGCTGATGGGGGACGTGGAGCGCTTCGACCTGGCGGAGATCCTCTGGCAGATTTCGACGAATTTGGATCTCGCGCCGGCGGGGGTGCAGCTTGCGGGCGTGGAGCACAAGCTGGCGTCGACGCCGGACCGTGACACGCGGCTGGCGAAGCTGCTTCGCCGTGTGGCGGGGGATTACGAGATTTGCATCGTCGATTGCCCGCCAAGCATTGGGCTCCTGACGTTCAATGCCCTCCGCGCGGCCGGGGAGGTCATTATCCCGGTGGAAACGGGCTATTTCGCCCTCGCCGGTTCGCTGCGGCAGGCGACGACGCTTCAGGTGCTCGCCGATCGGTGCGGGCACGCGGTCTGTTTCCACGTGCTGCCGACGATGTACGATGTTCGCACGAAGATGGCGCGGGAGATCGTCAACGAGCTGCGCAAGCACTTCGGCGACCGGGTGCTGACGATTCCGATTCATTTCAGCGCCAAGCTCAAGGAAGCGGCGAGCTTCGGGCAGCCCATTCTCGAATACGATCCGGCGAGCCGGGGGTGTCAGGATTATGAACGGCTGGCGCGGCATTTATTGGCGACGCGTCCGCATCCGCAGCGGCTTACGGCGCCGGAGTCGACGGAGATGACGGACGATTCGATCGCGCACATGACCAGGCCGAGCCCGGCGGCGATGCCCGCGGGTTCGCCGGCGGAAGCGCCGATGCGTCGGGACATGCGGCCGGTTGCCGAGCCGCGCGTGCTGCGGGAGATTGATCCGTGTGACGAAACGGTTGACGCGATGCCGGCGATGGGCTCGCGGGCCGGTGTGACGACGGTGGAGCCGGTGCGTCCGGCGGAGCCGGCCGAGGCCGCGCCGGTGGCGAACAATCGGGTGGCGGATCTGGTGGCGCGGGCGAAGGCCTTGTCGCAGCGGACGGCGGCGATGCAGCAGCGGCTGGCGTCGGACCCGCAGGTCGCGCAGTTCGAGGCGCGAGAGCAGCGGCTGGAGACCCGGCCGGCGGACCCGGACGTTCGCCGCACACTTGATGAAAAGCTCCGGGCGCTCTACGGGGCGCATGTGACGAGTCAGGGCACGCTTTTCGTCCAGCCGGACGCGGCGAGCACGAGCCGGGTGAGCATCGCGGGGGACTTCAATGAATGGTCCGCCATCGCGACGCCGCTGCAGCGCAATGAGCGGCTGGGCATCTGGCAGACGTGCGTACCGCTGCCGCCGGGGCGGTACCGCTATCGGATCGTGGTCGACGGCAAATGGACAAGCGACCCGCACAACCGGTATGTTGAAACCAACCCTTTCGGTGAGCTCAACAACATCATCGAAGTGGAATAGCAAGCTGTCAGCGATCAGCCGTCAGCTTTCAGCTTGCTCTGTCGCTGACCGCTGATGGCTGAAAGCTGAAAGCTCCAACATGAACGATGCGCGGACACGAGAAGCGATCGACGCGCTGGCCCAGTTGCTTTGCACCGGGCCGGAGGACATCGTGCCCACCGACGGCGTCGGGCCGGAGCTGAAACTGAGCGGATCGGATCGACCCGCCCCGGTGGTGGACGCCATTCTTGTCGGGCATCTGCCCGGTTACGCCTCGCCGTGGGTCAGTCAGTACGTCTCGCATCTGGCGCAGCAGTACGAGGGAGCGGCCCTGCTGCGCATCAGCGAAGATGAAATCGAATACGAGATGTTCGACGCCGAACCGCCCCCGGAATCAGGACCGGCGGAATCGATGTCGTCGAACGCGGCGTCGAGCCGGGCGATGGAAGTCGCCACGACCGACGAGCTGGTCGAGATGCTTCACGACTCGGCCTCGAGCGTCGGGGCGTTCGTCATTCTGTTCGATGAGCCGTCCAAGTCGCCGCAGAAGACCCGTCTGATGGGGCTGCGGTCGTGGACGATCCTCACCGGCGCGGACGATGCGGCGATCGTGGCGGCGTACCGCATGATCAAGTCGCTGTTGAGCGATGCGGAGCGTGGGAAAAACGAGGTGCTGCCGCATCTGCGCGTGATGTTCATGGGCTGCGACGATCCAACTGCGCGGGCGGCGGCGTTCCGGCTCAACCGCGCGGTGGGCGAACTGCTCGATGCGCCCGTTGAAATCGCCGGGGTGCGGAAGCGCATGGCCCCGGTGCGACGCCGGCGGGTCGGGCGCTTCGCCATCGCGGATGAATCGCGGCTGTGGCTGGACCTGGGCGAGATGTTCGCCGAGGCGTCGTTGCCGGAGCCGGTCGCGCTGCCGGACGAAGTCGCCCTCGCGACGGAGCCGATCGCGCCGAAGGCGAAGCCGGCGGGCATGCATGCCTCGTTGGAGGACGCGGATGCGACGACGGCGCCGGTGTTCTCGCTGGAGCCGAAGATCCAAACGCCCATTGAGCCGAGGCGCCCGGCGGCGGCTGCGCCGGTTGTTGAATCGCCGAAGGCGGAAGCGCCGCTCGTTGAGCCGCGCGTCACTGAAGAGACGCCCGAGCCGCGGATTGATCGCAGCGACGACTCCGCCCTGCGAAGCGGCTTCGCGAAGCAGGGAGCCCCGGATTCTAAGGATGCGTCGCGCACATCAGCACCCGCGCCAACACCCGCACCGGCTTTCGACGCGGATGACCTGACGATTTACGTGCCTTCGACGGTGAACATTGCCGCGCGTTGTCCGCGTCATCCGCAGGTGCAGATCGCGCTGGGCGACGACGGCCGGCTGCACATGATGATGCGCACGCAGAAGATGCCCACCGACGAGGCGATCCGCACGCTCCTGGCGACGCGGGCCTGGCTGGCGGAGCATCAGCAGTTGGTGGCGCTGACGTGTCACGACCGCAAGGTCGACGCGGCCTCGCCGGCGGTGGCGCATTTCTTCACCGATGAGCCCCGCACGGCGGCGGAATTCGTCTACGCCGCCCCGCCCCAGCAGCGGCCGTTCAAGCTGCATCTGTTGAAGGCGGTTGAAGTTGCGGCGGGTCATGTCGTTGAGTTGCATGAAGCGCTGAGCTGAAAAGCGCCGAGTTAACCAAACCTGAACACGCGGCGGTTATGCTCTATTTGCCATGCGAATCGAGCACATCGGCATTGCGATATTCATCGCGGTGATCGCACTGGGGTTCTGGTGCGATCGGTTTCGCGGTGAGATGAGCGCGAGCAGCGCGGCGGCGACGCCGGTCGTCGTTCAGCCGGCGGATGCGGGCGGGAAGTAATCACCGGAACATCAGGGTTTGACGATCGTCACCGGCGCGGTTTGGGGCGCGGCGGGGGTGTTGCTGTTGCGCGTCGAGGTGGGTTTGATCGGATCGGGCGGGGCAAGCTGTGTTTGCAAGTCGGTGAGCCGGGCGGCGTCGGTGTTGGAGAGCTTCTTGGCGAAGAGCCGTGCGGCGCGGTCGGTGAGGAGACCGGCGGCGGTTTTGTCGTTGGCGGCGATGGACTGCTCGGCGAGGTCGAGCCAGGTGTCGGCGAGCAGGTCGAGCGGGGCGGGGGGCGCGGCGGTGAGCTGGGTCGTGGTGTAACGCTCGGCGTCGTCGTAGAGCTTCTGAATGAGCATGAGGCGCAGCGTGGCATCGACGAGGCGGCGCTGATCGTCGGTCGAAAGGGTCGTCCGCGCGGCGAGTCGCTCGTAGAGCGGCTTGGCGCGGGCGGGCTGATCAGAGCGGGCGTAGAAGCCGGCGAGCCGGAAGGTCGCTTCGTCCGACCGGGCTTCGGCGGTCGGCGTCGTGGCGTCGGCCGGCGGGGGTGCGGCGGCGGCTTTTAAGATCTGCTCGTGAATGTCATCGAGATTCGTCGCGGCGGCGAGGTACTGATCGATGCGCACCACCCCCGGGGCATCGAGTCGGGCGGCGACGGCGAGAATGGCGGCGAGCCAGTTGGCGCGCTGCTCGGTGTCCTTGGGCGGTGCGTCGATGAGCTTGATGAGCGAAGCGACATCGGCCCCGCGGGCGCCGATGGCGGCGACGACCGCCGGGCGCAGGGCGGGGTCGCTGATGCGCTCGGTGAGCGGGGCGAGGGGCCAGCGCGGATCAGCAAAGACTTCCGCGGCGGCGAGTCGGACGGTCGGCTCGGTGTGCGTGAGCAACTTTTCGAGCATGGGCTGATCGCTCGATTCGCCGAGGCGGCCGAGGAGTCGGACGACGGCCGGCTCGGGCGGGTCCGCGTCCTTGAGGTTCACACGCGCGAACGCCAGGGCCCGCCGGGCCTGCTGATCGCTGAGCATCTTCGCTTCCGCCGCCGCGACGAGGAACGTCGCCGCCGACCCGCGCACCGTCGGCCGGTCCAGAAGCAGCAGCGCCGAATTGACCGCCTCGACCTGCGGCACGCGCGCCAGCAGCGCCAGATAAGCCGACTGCACACGCGGATCGCCCTCCGCCAGAAGCAGTTCGACGACCTGCTCCGCCGCCGCCTCGTCCGCCACGTTTTCCAATAGCGACGCCACTTTCGCCCGCACCTCCGGATCGCGGTCGAGCAGCCGGCCGCGCATGGCGGCGCGGACGTCGTCGCTGATGGGCTGGGCATTGAGCACGCGGCGTTCGATGAGTCCCAGCGAGAGCATGCGCAGCTCGATCAGATCATCGACCATCATCTGCTGCAAAATCGTCGCCCGGCCTTTCTCGTCGGTGGCGTCGTAGAGATTGTTGTACGTCTGCGTGAGCCGGGCGGTGCGGCGGGACAGTTGCTTATCCAGGTCCACGTTGCGGGCCGAGAGGTGGCGCATGATCATCGCTTCCCACTGCGCCTGCGGCAGCGTATTGACGCGGGACCACCAGCGGTGCCACTCGGCCGTGTCGTGCCCGTAGTCGGCGATGCCCGTGAGCTGTTCCAGCGCATCGAAGGCGGCGTCGCGCAGGGCGGGCTGCCGGGCGTGAATATGCGTGAGCAATGCTTCGACGACGCGCGGCTGCCGATGCTCCGCCAGCGCCGCCACGGCTCCGAGCCGCTCGTTGAGCGGGGCCTTGTTGCTGTCCGCGATCTTGATCAGGTTCGCCACCAGCGCCGGATCGGCAAAGTGCGAGAGCCCCGCCGAGACATCACGCCGCAGATCCGCATCATCCGATCCGAGCATCTTGACGAGCGGGTCGATGAGCTGCGGATCGGGCGCGTCGGCGCCGGCGATGGCGCGGGCGATGGCGCGGCGGGTCGTCGCATCGGGGCTGTGCGACAGAAGCTGCTTGAGCGTGCTGACGGCGGCGGGCCAGTTGTGGTCGAGCAGAATGGCGGCGGCGCGCCGGCGTCGGTCCAGGTCCAGCCGCGTGTCCCGCAGGTCGTCGAGCAGATGGTCCAGCTCGCGCTGCTCGTCGGGGTCGAGCCGCTCGGCGTCGAGTTGAGCGTTGGTGAATGCTTCGTCGGCGGCGGCGCGGAGGCCGGGGCCCGTCAGGACCATCACGCCGAAGAAAAAGACCGCGATCGGTCTTAAACAACGGCGGTAAGTGAGGTTAGCCCCTCTTGGCATGGTGAAAAATCCTGTTGCAACCCAAAGACGATGTCTATACAATATAGCCAGAAAAAGGCGTCTGTGTTCAAAATATCGGTGCTTCGGGGCGGATTTGAGAGAGAAAAAGGCTTGTCCCATAATTTCCCCATTCGCGGGACGCAGAACGATGAATGAATGGTTTGAAGCAGAGCAACGTGTGGAGCGCGCGCACGAGTTGTATGAGTCCGGCCGATGGGAGGACGCGGTGCACGAGCTTCGTGCCGCACTGAGCGTCAACCCCGAGCAGGGCGAATGGCATTACAACCTGGGCCTGACGCTCGACGCCATGGGCCGCTACGACGAAGCCGTCGAAGCGTTCAAGAACGCCCTCGTCTATCACGGGCAGGACGTCGAGATTCTCATCAACCTCGGCGTCGATTGCCTGCGCCTCCGCCGCCCCGCCGAAGGCATCAAGTACTTCGAGCAGGCCCAGCACCTTCAGCCCGACAACGAAGCGACCTACGCGCATCGCATCACCGCCTACGCCCAGCTCGACGATCACGAACAGGCGGAAGTGATGTTCTACATGGCGTGCCAGATCAACGAGCACTCGCCGCACGCGCATTTCAATCTCGCCGCGTCGTTGCTCGATCGTCACGACATCGATCGCGCGATCTGGTGTCTGGATCAGGTGCGCAAGTTCGACCCCGACTACCCCGATGTCAACGCCCGCCTCGGCGAAGCGTACACGCTCAAGGGTCAGCTTGACCGGGCCTACCGGGCCTACCGCCGGCAGCTTCGGCTTGATCCGTCGGACGCGCACACGCTCATGGACATGGCCGAGGTCCTCGTCAAGATGGACCGCCCGCTCGAAGCCGCGGAAAAATTCCGCCGGGTCATCGAACTGGACCCCACGCACATCGACGCCCACTTCAACCTCGGCGAACTGGCCCTTCAGTCGCACGACCTGGACGCCGCCCAGATGTCCTTCGATCTGGTGCTCCGCCTCAATCCCGCGCGGGCCGAGGCGCACATGAAGCTCGCCGGCATCGCCCTGCGGCGGCAGCGCATCGAAGAGGCCCGACGTCACCTCCGGGCGGAACTGGCGCTGACGCGCTCCGCCGACGACATCGACATCGCCGAGCCGCTGGCGCAGATGCTCATGGACGCGCAGATGCCGCGCGAGGCGTCGGGGATTCTGTGCGGCCTCGTCCGCCAGCAGCCCGACAACGCCCCGCTGCGTCATCAGCTCGCCCTGGCCATGTTCATGGACGGGCGCATCCGCGAAGCGATCCGCACCTGCCGCGACGCCATCCGGGCCGATCACAATTACACCCTCGCCATGCAGAACCTCGCCGCCGCCCACGAGCAGCTCGGCGAGTTCCGCCGGGCCCGCTACTGGACGCTGCGGGCGCTGGAGATCGCCCCCGACGACGCCGCCATGCGCCGCGTCGCCACACGCCTCCGCCACAAAATCATGGTGCAGCGCTTCGCCCGCTTCTTCGGCCGGCGCTGAGCTTCTTCGCCCCGTTCAGCGACGCCGCCCGTTCGACGGGCTCACGGCAGGAAGCGGCGTCGCTAAGCAGATCACCCCTTCTTGCCCATGATCCGCTTGAGCACCGGCGAGAGGTGGTCCTTCATCACCTTGTCCCAACCCATCTTCGCCGCCAGCTTCTGACCCGCGTCGACGATCGCCTTCCGTTGGCCGTCCGTGCGCGGCAGATCCTTCATGATCGTCTCGGCAATCGACACGGCGACCTTCGCTTCGATCGCATCGCGCTCCGCCTGGCCGATCGCCATCGCCTCGTCGAGGTCCCGTTTCTTGGGAAGCTTCGTGTAGTCGGCGATGATGACGTTGGGCACGGTGGCGTTGTCCGTCACTTCGTTGACGAACCCGGCGCACCCGCACACGCTCGAAATCACGCAGATCGCCCCGGCGCACAGCGGCTCCAGCGGGCTGATGCCGAACGGCTCGTAGGTCGCCATGCCGAACTCGACGTCCGCCGCCGTGCGCAGATCGCCGATGTGCATGTGCTTGGGCAACCGCTCGCCGATCGCCTCGCTGTCCCACCCGAACTGATTGACGAGCACGACCTGAATCCGCTTGTGACCCTTGTTGAAGGCCTCGATCATGTGGTTGTAGTCGACCTCCGGACCCACCAGATCGGGAAACCCGTTGTGGTGCGTGCGCGGCCAGCCGTAGTTCTTCTCCATCGTGCGGATATCCTGCGGCCGGCGCGTCCCGCCCGCGCTGGTCAGAATGAACAGCACGCCGGTCTGATTCGTCTTCTCGAATCGCTTCTCCAGTTCGTGACACACGCTCATGTCGCGCCACACGCCCTTGCTGATCACCGGGCGCATCACGTGCGTCATCAATACGTCCGGCCGATACCCGAGCAACTCCTCCGCATAGTCGGCGAGCATCTTGCGGGCGCGGTCCTTCTTGGCGGGCGTGACCTTCATCGTCGGTACGCCGTTGTAGACCTTGTCGATCTGGTGATGATCGAAGTGGTCGCCGAGGAAGTGCATTTCGCGGGCCGTGTCGTCGCCGACGGCGATGACCGCGTCGCACAGATGCGCCCGGCTGATGAGTGCGTGACGCGCGTGCACGGACTGGTCGCCGAACATGTCCTCGACGTACTTGCCCTTCTTCATCGCCTGCGCCATCACGTTGTAGAACATCGTGTCATGCCCGGGGGCGTGCTCGACGATGTGCCGCGCGGTGGAGCATTCGTGGGCGTGGAACAACGTGCGGAAGTGCTTGGCGCCGTCGAGCGTCGCCTTGAACGCGGTGGGCAGGCCCATAAACTCGTGGCTGAAGAGAATGCACGGCAGCTCTTCGTCCTTGAGCAGCGCCATCAGGGCGTAAAACGCCGGCTCGGCGAGGCGCGTGTATTCCTCGAAGCCCCAGTCGTGCTCGTAGCGCGTGCAGTCGATGCCGAACTTTTCGTAGAGCTGATATTTGAACTGGCCCAGCCGCTCGCGGTTGGTCTGGAACACGTCGATGAGGAGCACCTCGGCTTCGCCCGTGCGGTTGTCGCCGGGGATTTCGTAGGTGCGCTTGCCGTAGATGATCTTGACGTTGAAGGCCCACTCGATCGGGCGCAGCTTCGCGGCGATGTGGACCTTGTCGATGTTGTCCACGCCCGAGTAGAGCACCGTGCCGTGCTTGCCCAGCCGCTGCGACGGATCAATCGCGATCCCCGCCGAGCAAGGCCCGACGAGAATCGTCCGCCGAACCTCCTTCTTGTAGACCGGGCTGGTGATCAGACCTTCGAGAACCGTGCCGATGCCGCCGATTTTTTCAACAGCTTCGTGGGTCACATGTGCAATCGTGTACTTCATCCGTGAACACTCCTGAGTTAGGCCGACCACCGGTCGGAGCGACCAGTTTAACCGCAGAGCCCGCCGAGCGTGCGGTGGAAGGTGATCAGCATCATTTGCGGGTTGAGCCGTGGATAAAACCGGTCAGCGTGACCGTCCGGTTTTCATCATCGGCGATATAGGAGATCAGTTAATCAGCGTAGTTGGCTTTGCGGACCTCGCGGCCGGTCGCCTCGGTCAAGACGCGATCCACCGGAAAACGCTCCGGCCATTCGTTCAGACTCTCGACCAGTTTGAACAGTTTGCCGTACCAGCGATCGATGACGCTGCGGGATACTCCTTCGTTGCATAGGTAGGTCAGGTGATCATCCAGATTGGCGATGAACTGCTCGGAATACAGAACGCGATAAGTCATTGCGGCGGCGTCAGACCGTGCTTGTTCGCAAGGTCTTGCATCGCCGCACGTGCGTCGCGCACCCGGCCGGCGTCGGCGATGCCTTGCCGGGTCCGCTCGATCAATTCCGCTCGGACGCCCGGGTCGTCTTCAAAATCGAGCTGCCCGCTGATCACCTGTGTGACGTAAGCCGCCACATCAGAGCCGACGTGCTCCCGCACGCGGGCATCGAGTTCATCGGGGACTTCCCATTTGGCCATGTCTGCTGCTTTCCGAGGAGTGGGCGACACCCACATTATATCGGAGGAAATGACCGAACCGATGAATTACTTTTCGCCCGCCGCCCCGGATTGCGAGAGTTTACGATGTTGCACGGCCGCCGTCACGGCCACGCAGATCCATGCCAGCGCAATCGCTTTGCTCAACGTCGGCTCGATCGCGCTTTGAAAATCATCAACGGCGAGCGCAACGACGCCGCCGACGTACACGCCGACGGCCGTGAGCACCGCGCTCAGCAGCTTGCCTTTCTGTCGCGACCAGCGATAAAGCCCGCAAAAGACGAGGCCGAGCATCAGATACACGGCCGCTTCAATCAACTTTCCTTGGGCGAGTGCCAACATGACGATCAAGCCCGCGCTCAGGAACCCCATGATCAACGGACTTCGTGCCGTCAGCGCCAGTCGCGCCAGCTTCTTTTTGCGTGCGGTTTTCTGTTTTCGCGGCTGACCAAGGCGAAGCTCATCTTCGGCAGCAGCTACCTGAAGATCGTCCAGATCGTCGGACATGGTTCCCCCATCGATGACTTAACCCGGCGGCAATTCCTTCGGATCCACGCCGCTCGTCGGCGAGTCGCCGGCGCCGAGGTTGGCGCTGCCGGCGAGGCCCGCGGTGGTGGGGCGGCGGGTGGGGATTTTGCCGGCGACTTTCTCGCTGCGCGGCATGGCGATCACGCCCGTCCGCGCCAGCTCGACGATCCCGTAGGGTTGGATCAGATCGACGAACGCTTCGAGCTTCTCCTCGGCGCCGGAGAGTTCGATCATCAGCTCCTCCCGGCCGACGTCGACGACGCGGGCGCGGAACAGATCGGCCAGCTCGATGACCTCGCGACGGGATTCGGACGGCGTGCTGACGCGCACGAGCATCAGGTCGCGCTCGACGTAATCCGTGCCGACGTAGTCGACGACCTTGACGACCTGCACGAGCTTGGCGAGCTGCTTGCGGACCTGGTCGAGCGTATTGACCGTGCCGGAGACGACGATGGTCATGCGGCTGAACTCGGGGTTCTCGGTGCGGCCGACGACGAGCGAGTCGATGTTGAACCCGCGGGCGGCGAACATGCCGGCGACATGGGCCAGCACGCCCGGTTCGTTGGCGACGAGGGCGGCGATGACGTGCTTCAAAATCGGCGAATCGGAACTGGTCATGAAATCACATCCGTATCAGGATCGGGGACCAACGGGGCGGCGGGCGTCGCCGGGGCGGGCGCGGGCTCGAGTTTGTCGCTGGGGACTTTGCGGTCGGCGTCGTCCTCGGCGATCTGGCTCACATCCGTGCCGTCAGTGTAGCGGCGCAGAAGCAGGTAAATCACGCTGTAGGCGCTGAAATAGAAGCTGATGGCGTACGCCCCCAGCACGCCGATGAGCAGCCACACCCAGACCCACACCAGCGCGGCACTGACCTTGCCGGACCAGCCGAGCTGTTCGTAGTCGGGCTTGTAGCTGATGAGGTCGCCGAATTTGGGTGTGGGGAGCGTGGCGTCGAAGTTCGTGACCCATGACCCGACCGCCCAGCGCGTCAGGTACAGCGTGATGTACACGAAGATGCCGACGATCAGGTACGTGGCCGCGCCATACACCAGCGCGACCAGCCAGTAGAACAGCAGTCGCCACGGGCGGGCAAGCACGTAGCTGTAGCTGCGGCTCATGGCGTCGAAGGCGTCGGAGTCTTCGGCGCTCAGGGCCGGGTACATCAGGTGCACGCCGGCGACCCATCCGATGATGAGCAGCGCCATGATGAACCCGATGCACAGCGCCAGCGCGAAGGAAAGCCCGGCGAGGATGTCCAGCACCCAGACATAAAAGAGCAGCCCGCCGATCGCCAGCAGCAGCCCCAGCGCGCCGACGATCAACAGCGGCAGGGCGGGCGCGAGGATGTACCAGAGCCAGCGGCGCCAGGCGTAACGGAAGGCGCTGGTGGCGCTGATGGGTTTGCCGCGCGCGGCGTCGACCATGCACGACCGGCTGATCGCCCCGCCGAACAGCGACCACAGCAGGCCGAACATCACCATGTACCCGATGAGAAACCACCGGTGCGCCTGCCAGAGCCACAGCGGCTCCATCATCATCAACCGCAGCGACCCGAGCACCGTCTCGTCGCTCGCCGGCGTGTTGGGCGCAAGCTGATCGAACCCGGGCTTGAACTGCACGGAGGCCTTGACGAGACTTTCAAAATGTCCGAGCGTGATCTTCAATGACGACATGAACACGCCGGTGAGCCGCTCTTCGCGGACGGCGCCGGGTTTGAGGAAGGGCCAGTCGGTGAACTCCACGAGCGAGTGTTTGGCGAAGTAGTCGAATTCATCGGGCACGACGCTGGGCGCGGTCATGCTGTCCATGACGTAGCCGCAGATGAACACGATCATGAGCAGGATCAGCGCCATCATCAGGCGCGAGGGCTGAAGCGCCATGCGGAAGCAGTCGAAGATGCGCGTGAAGCGGAAGGCCGAGCCGTAGTCGATGCGCTCGATGACGATCTGCGTTTGCTGCGTGCTCATCGCCGGCTCCACGGTCAGGGTCACCCGATCCGGGACGTTATCGTAGCCGATGCGTCGATGGCGGCAAGGCGGGGAAGGGAATATCGTGTGTCTGGAAACCATCATGCACAAAGACGCGATGCAGAAGCTGACATGGGCGGGGCTGTTGGGGCGATGGGTCGAGTTCGCGCAGTCGGCGTTGGCGCTGCCGGACGACGCGGCGGGCCGGACCTGGCGCGAGGCGGTGCCGGAGATCATCGGCTTGCAGGCGCTCACCATGGCATTAAGTGAAGCGGGGGAACTGCCGGCGGACGAACGGGCGCTGGGCATCGATCGCGCCCGCGTGCTGATCGATCGCCATACGGATCGGCTCACAAAGTTGTTTGCCCCGGGTCCGTTGCCCGCGATGTTGGGTGAGATGATCGCCGACGCATGCGCGGCGGTGCGTGTGGCCGAAGCATGTTGAGTCGCGGGAGACGAGCACCGCAGGCGCAATAAAAAACCCCGCTTAAGAGCGGGGTCTTTGTGGCGAAGTTGAGTCGCTGAAGATCAGGCGGAGCGACGACGGCTGCCGGCCATCACCAGAGCGCCGAGGCCGACGAGGCCGACCGTGGCGGGTTCGGGGACGGGGAGCAGTTCGCTGTCACCGGAGTAGGAGCCGGTGATGCTGAAGTCGGTGGTCGTGGTGGTCACACCGCCGGAGTTGGTGAGGACGATGGAGGAGGCGCCGCGGGCCCGCTCAGCGGTGAAGTGCATGGACTGGAACCCGCCGAGGGTGTTGGACCCGAGCAGAGCGGCAAGGAGGGGACCGGTGGACGTGTAGATTTCGCCGTTGAGGGCGAAGTTGAACACGCTGTCACCGGAGGTGACCTTGAACTTGGTGGCGGAGATCGGGGTGGTCTGCACGAGCAGGTTGGACCCGTCGATGGAGCCGCTGACGATTTCGGTGCCGCCCTGGCTGAACGAGAAGGTGCCGGTGAGGGCGAAGTAGAACTTGTTGGTCATCGGATCGCGCGTGACGCTGGCGACAGCCGCGTTCACGACCAGGTCCGCACCGGTGAAAACGGTGGGCGAGCCGCCGTCGACGGAAACCGACAGGTCGACCTTCGTGTTGGCGGTCAGCGTGTCGTCAGAGACGGACGCCGTGCCATTGGTGCTGTAGTTGAACAGGGAAGCGGACTGGACGGTGTTGACGTCGAATCCGAAAATCACGACGGCTTTCGCTGCCGAACCAAAGGCGAGCACAGCGGCAACCATCAACCCCATAATCGCGTTCGTCTTGAACATAAAAGTCCCCTCAAGGATAAAGCGTATCAGTTTCTCTTTCGAACCCTATTGAGTGGCGTTCCACCAATTGACATAGAGGATACCGCATCCGGCAAAATTGTCAAGCGCTTTGTTGTGGCCGGTAACAAAATTTATCGGTCGTTTATAGTCTGTTGACATCGCAGTGGATGTGTAAGCGAGCGTATCGATTCGTGGGGGCGTTTTCATGAGGAATTCGTCAGTGAAAATCGGTTGAAACGGGGGATTGGGCGAACGGCGTTCGCCGCGGCCGAATCGGGGCGTTCTTGGGGGGCGGATCGGAGGGGGCGGATTGGGGCATCACGAAGCTCGCGGCGGCGAGCGGTGGGATCTGGCGGTACGGGACAAGGGCGCGCAAAAAAAAGAGCGGCCGTTTGGCCGCTCTTTTGAGTGAGTTGCGAATCAGGGTCGCGATCAGGCGACGTTCGAGCGACGGCTGCGGGCCATCACCAGGACGCCGAGGCCGATGAGGCCGAGGGTCGCGGGCTCGGGGACGGAGACCAGTTCAGCTTCACCGGAGAAGGAGCTGTCGAACTGGAAGGCGTCCTGGACGCCGCCGGCCGTGCTGACGCGAACGAAGGTGTCGGCGTCAGCGGCGGGGATGTTTTCCTTGAAGCCGGTCGTGGTGAAGTGGAAGCTCTGGAAGCCGCCGAGGGTCATGCCGGCGGGCAGAAGGGCCGCCAGTTCAGAACCAGCCGTGTAGACCACGTTCTGGCCGTTGTTGGCATTGGCGCCACCGAAGCCCAGGCCGAGCAGGATGCGGCTCTTGTCGGAGCTCTTGCCCTGCAGGACGAGTTCAGCATTGGTGAAGTCGATCGTCAGGACGGTGTTCATGGTCGCCGAGTCGATGATCGACAGGGAGCCGTCCATCGTGATGGTGTGCTGGCTGACGATGTCGGCGTCGGTGATGGCGGTCGGCGTGCCGGTCAGCGAGAAGATCGCGCCGCTGAAGGTATGCACCATGCCGCCGTCGATGCCGACGGTGAAGTCGACCGAGCTGGAGCCGACGAACGTGTCGTCGGTCAGATTGGTCGCCGTGCCGCCGTTGCTGTACACGAACAGCGGAACCGTGCTGTTGAAGTTAATATCGAACCCGACCATGACCACCGCCTTGGCAGCGGAATTAAACATCATGGCCACAGCCAACACCACCGCAATTCTCACCATCTTGGAAGTAAACACTGTAACCTCTCCAAATGTTCTATGTGGGCTTTCTACCCAAAGGTCAGTCTTTCACCCTGCCGGCGGGAACCCCCCCGTTCCAGCATTGCACATAGAATACCCTAATCGCAAAGTCTGTCAAGAAAATCCTGCAATTTTTCGGACGTGAGGCGGGGCCGGGGACAGGGCGAGCGTCGCAAATCCATGCACGGATTGAATTAGCATGAATGTTTACAATGAGTGAACACTGCTCCGATAACCCGTCTGGCTCGCGCGGCGTGGGTCGGATATGATCGAAACATGGCATTTTCCCCGGAAAATTTCACAGAAAGCGCTCGAAGGCGGCTGATTGCGGCGGTCATGGCGATTTTATTGGCCGCGTCGACGGCGGTGGCGTGGTGGATGAGCGACGCGAAGGGGCCGGATCGGCTGGCGGCGTCGGAGATCGGGGCGTTCCGCTTCGCCGGGCCGGTCGGTTGGGAAAGTCAGGCCCAGAGCTTTGACGGGCCGGGACTGACGGCGAGCGTGCGCGTGATGCTCGAAGCGGGCGAGCGCGGTCGGGTGCTGTCGGTGGCGGAGCTTCAGTACGGTCGCGCGGTGTCGCCCAACGCGGCGCTGGGTTTGATCATGCAGCAGATGGTTCGGGGGCTGGCGCAGTTATTGGACACGTCGCCGCTGCGGATCGGGCCGATGGTCGGTGTGCGCGGACGGGCGTATGTGATGGGCGACGATCAGCAGATGGGCGCGGCGGACATCGCGGTGCTCACACTCGACGGCAAGCGCTACTTCGGCCTGTCGCTCATCAGTCCGTCGATGAGCGATGCGGGCGATGCGGTGATGGTCGAGCAGATGCTGCGCTCGGTGCTGGACCGTCGGTTCGAGCTGATGGGCAACGGGATCGACATCGGCGACCGCACGCACCTGACTTTGCCGGCGGGTTTGACGGCGGGGCGGTTGTTGGGGCGGGGGACGACGGATGTGAGTCTCCTGGTGAGTCCGACGCAGAGGCCGGAGTTTTTTTACGTGGCGCTGCGGATGATGGATACCCGTGCGGCGGTGGAGCGGTTGGCGCAGGTGAGCAGTCAGAGCACGGCATTGCCGCCGGCGCTGGCGGACTTGATCGCCAAGGCGGCGGCGCAGCCGAATGATCCGCGTTCGCGCTTCGGGGCGCTGCTGGCGTTCATGTACTGGCAGGCGCGGCATGAATTGCCGGCGCGGTTGAGCATCACGGCATCGCAAGTCGAGGGCCGGCCTGTGCTGGGCATGATGTTGAACGACGTTCGGCCGAATGTGGTGTATCAGGTGTTGGAGGCGGTGCCGCTCGATGACACGCGGGCGCTGATCATGGAGCTGGTCGCCGAGCCGACGGCCGCGGCGCAGGTTCAGGCCGAGGCGCGAGCGGTGATCAGCGGGCTGGAATTGTCAACCGCCCCCGCCGGTGCGGCCGATGAATCACATGAGACGCCCACAGCGCCCGACGCGCCGGATTCGCCGACTCATCCGGAGGTTCCGGGGGCACGGAGGACCGCACCATGATGCGACGCTTCAATTGGATCGGGATGCTGTTCGCCTGCGGCATGATCGCCGCGACGAGCGGGACTCTTCGTGCGGAGGATTCCGCGGCCGGTCGCCCGCTTTCGGATCACCGCTGGTACGACCGGTCGTACGGCCTGTCGTTTCTGGTGCCCGAAGGCACGACGGTCAAGTCGCTGACGGTCGATACGGCGATCATGCGGATGGAGGATGACAAGAAGATTTTCAACATGTCGCTTCAGGTCAAGCGTTCGCGGAGCGTGTTGACGCTCAAGCAGGTGGCGGACGAGGCGAAGATCGAGATTCGCGGGGCGCTGGGCAACAACAAGATTCTGGATGTGAAGGACCGCAAGGTGGCGGGTCTACCGGCGGTGGTGATCTACAACAGCTCGCCGCTGGCGGATGGGCGTCAGATCATCATGGGCCAGGCCATCATGCAGATGGACCCGCAGACGTTCGCGATTCTGGACATGCGCAGCGAGATCAAGAACGCGGGGGTGTCGCAGCCGACGTTTGAAGCGGTGCTCGACTCGATGGAGATCGAGGACCCGAAGGCGATCGCGGCGCAGCGCGAGGCGGCCTTGCAGGCGGGGGCGAACTGGCGGCGGGGCGTCGATCTCAAGAAGCTTCACGCATCGCTCGTGCCCGAGCAGTACTACCGGATCGTCGATGCGGAAGGTCGGGACATCGGGTACATGCGCGTGCGGCAGACGGACGAAGCGGTCGGCGGGAAGAAGGGCGTGAGCGTCGAGATGCAGTCGCGCATCGCGGCGCAGCAATACTACTTTGACAGCATCGGGACGGTGTTTTTGTCGGATGACGATTCGATGGAGGCATGGAAGACGATCACGACGCGCAAGCCGCAGGTCGTGCGCGGCAACGGCCCGCAGCAGGGGTTTCAGAACTCGACCGAGTCGGGCATCCGCACCGGCGACGCCATCACCGTCACCACCGATGCGCCGCAGGGCGCGGGCAAGCGCGACTACGCCCGGCCGAAGATCGGGTATCTGTCGCAGGTCGAGTCCTATCTGCTGCCGCAGCTTCTTCCGATCGATCGGCCGGGCACGTATGCGTTCTACTTTTACTCGGCGCTGGAGGGCAAGGTCGGCTTCCGCACCGACACGGTGACGCCGATGCTCAGCGGCGTGGTGATCGAGACGCGGCTCTCGCCCAATGACGCCCCGCGGAAGGCGACTTACGACGCCAATCGCAAGCTTGTCGAGAAGGATCTGGGCGGGGGCAACAAGATGATTCCGGCGACGGCGGCGGACATTCAGCGCATCTGGCAGAACCGCTAGCGGATTGTCTGCGTAGGTCTGATTGTGAGCGGGCGCCCGCGGGGCGTTTGCACAAGACCGCGGGGCCACCTATCTTAAATGCCTCGTAAAGCCGCGGTTGCCCCTTCGGAAGCACGCATGGCAAGCATTACCTACGACGGGCACAGCATCATCATCGACTCTCGACGCGTCTGGCTCGTCAGCGGGACGATCGACTACGCGCGGACGCCGCATCAACTGTGGCGCGATCGCATCCGTGCCGCCCGGCAGGCCGGGCTCAACTGCATCGAAACCGCCGTGTGCTGGAACGTGCATGAGCCGCAGCCGGGCAAGTTCAATTTCGAAGGCGACGCGGACCTCAAGGCATTTGTGAAGCTCATCGCCACCGAGGGCATGTGGTGCATCCTCCGCCCCGGACCCTATGTCGGCGACGGATACGACATGGGGGGCATGCCGGCGTGGCTTTTGGAGATGCCCGAGGTGAAGCTGCGGCAGGCGTGCCCGGCTTTCCTTCAAGTCGTCGCCCGGTATCTCGATGCGGTGATGTCGCAGGTCAAGTCGCTTCAGGTCACCGAGTCCAAGCCCGGTCCGATCGTATTGGTGCAGAACGAGCATCAATGGTTCGCCCATCACGATGATCAGGCCGAGGGATACATCGAAGTCATCACGCGCTTCCTGCGCGAGTCCGGCTGCGCGGTGCCGCTGACCAATCGCAACAATCTCTGGCAGCAGGTCCCCGGCACGATCGACACGTGGCACGGCGACTCGAACCTGTTCATCAACTGCCGCCAGCTCCGCGCCTTGGAGCACGACACGCCGTGCATCGTGTCGGGGTTGATCACCGGCGTGACCGACACATGGAACAGCTCCGGCGACGCGGTGCATTCGCCGGATCAATTACTCCGCGCGATGGCGGCCGTGTCCGCGAGCGGCGGGATGTTCAATCTCGCACCCTTCGCCGGGGGAACCAACTTCGCCTTCGCCGCCGGCCGACTCACCGGCTCCGACGACCAGTTCGTCACCACCGACATGGCGGCGCACAGCCCGATCGACCAGACCGGCACCCGCACCGAAAAATACATCCGCACCAAACGCCTGTGCACCTTCCTGAGCCATTTCGCTCCGCTCATGTCGCACCTGCACCGGGCCGAGCATCACACCGTCGCGGCGACGACGCTTTCGGTCATTCAGCAGACCGGCTCGCAGGGGTCGGTCGTCTTCGTCTGGCGCGAGACGGACGCAAAGCTCAACGAAGTCGAATTGACCACGCCCGACGGCCGAACCGTGCCGGTGCACCTCGGCGACTCGGGCGTGGCGTGGATCGTGCTCAATGCGAACCTCGAAGGCGTGGCGACGCTCGATCTGACGAGTCTGCGCCCGTGGGCATTCGTCGAGCGCCGGCTGCTGGTGCTCTTCGGTCCGGCGGGCGCGCCGGCGTTGGTGAGCATCGACGGCACGCTGATCTCCGCCGTCGTGCCCGCCACCGCCGAACCTCTCGCCTTCCAGCAGGACGCCCTGACGATCCTCATCCTCAATGAAGAGCAGATCGACGCGACGTATCTGCACAAAGGCGGACTTTACGTCGGCGCGGCCGGACTCGACGGCGCGGATCATCCGCTGCCGCATCCCGACTTCGCGACGTACTACGCCGTCGACCTCGACGGCAAGATCACGCGCCACAAGCGCGACGCGACGCCCAAGCGCACCGTGCCGCGACTCGGCGATTGGCGGTACGCCGACGTCGAAAGCTATGTCAACGGCACCGCGCCGCGCTTCGCCACGCTCAACGGCCCGAGGAGTCTGGAAGCGTGCGGCGCCGATTTCGGGTACGGCTGGTACCGCGTCCGACTCCATCGCTCGCGCGCCAAGAAGTGTCAGTTGCTCCTGCCCCAGTCCGGCGATCGCCTGCACCTGTACATGGAAGGCAAGCTCAAGAACATCCTCGGCGTCGGCCCGGGCGCGACATCGGGGCCGCTTGCCGTCGGTGCGCCCGGCGGCGACAGCGATCTGGTCTTCCTCGCCGACAACCTCGGCCGGTTCTCGCAGGATCTGGGCATTGCCTGGCCCAAGGGGTTGTATGGGCATCTGTTGGATGTGAAGCCCGTGCGGCTGCCCAAGCCCAAAGTCACCGCCGAGCCGCGCGTCGATCCGTTCGAGTTCGCCGGTTATGTGCCGCGGTGCAGCGTGGTGGATCGTCGCCCGTTCCCCCGGCATACGTTCGATGTGTCCCTGTCATCGAAGAAGACGCTCGTGCTCGAGTTCTCCGGCGACCGGCCGCGCAGCATCGTGCTCGTTAATAACAAGCCCGCCGCGATCGATATGGGGGCGGGCGTGACGGTGCGCGTACTCCTCGGTGACGCTTTGCACAAGGGCAAGAACCGCATCACGCTCGCCTACTTCGACGAGTCATGGCCCAAGTTCGACGTGAGCAAAGTGCTCAAGCTCTACGAAGTCGTCGAGAATCTCACGGAGAAGGCCGACTTCTGGTACGCCCGCTGGCAAATGCCCGCCGCCAAGTCGTACATCGACCTGCCCAGGACGACGCCCAACGCCCCGGCGTTCTTCCGCACGACGTTTTCCGTCAGCGATGCGACGCAGCCATTGATGGTGGACCTCAACGGCATGTCCAAGGGCCAGATCTTTTTGAATGGCTACAACGTCGGCCGATACTTCCTCTCGACCCACACCGGCAAGAAAGTCCCGCCGCAGAAGCGCTACTACCTGCCCGAATGCTGGCTCAGCGCCGAAGCCGACAACGAGCTGATCCTCTTCGACGAGCACGGCAAAACCCCTTCGCGCGTCAAAATCGTCTGACCGCCCCCCTGTTTGGCGACGCCGCTTGCGGCGGGCTCTTCTTCGCCGTTTGTAACCATTCGCCGATGCCGCGCCTCTCAATCCACAGCCGCATAAAGTACACCATGAACACCACCCTCAAATTGCTGCTGGCGTCGTTCGTGTTCACGTTGCTGTCCGCCTGCTCGCCGGGCAACGAATCCGCCGAGCCGCCGCATGAGGTCGATCCGCCCGCGCCCAAGTCCGGCACCGAGGCCCCGCCGGCCCCGGCGCCCGCACCCGTCGCATCGGCTCACACGCCCACGACCGCGCCCGCTTCCGAGCCCGCCTCGGATGACAAGAAAGTCGAGAAGCTCGCCATGAATCCCAAGCATCCCAACGTCCCTGCCGACGCCGCTCAAGCCGTCTTCGCCGGCGGATGTTTCTGGTGCACCGAGGCGGTCTTCGAGGAGCTCGAAGGCGTCTACGAAGTCGTCAGCGGGTACGCCGGCGGGTCCGCCGAGACCGCCAACTACAAAACCGTCTGCACCGGTCTGACCGGTCACGCCGAGTCGATCAAAATCTACTACGACCCCAAACGCATCAGCTACGAAAAACTCCTCGAAGTCCACTTCGCCACGCACGACCCGACCTCGCTCAATCATCAGGGCGCCGACTACGGCACCCAGTACCGCTCCGCGATCTTCTACGCCAACGACGAGGAAAAGGAGGCCGCCGCGAAGATGATCGAGCACCTCAACGCCTCCGGCAAGTACGACAAGCCGATCGTCACCACGCTCGAACCGCTCAAGGGTTTCTACGAAGCGGAGATCTATCACCAGAACTTCGTCTGCAACAATCCGTATCAGGGCTACGTCCGGGCCGTGGCGATCCCCAAGGTGGAGAAAGTCCGCGAGAAGTTCCCCGAGCTTCTCAAGAAGGAATCCCCGCTCGATAAGAAGTGAGTTGGCACGGGGAACTTCAGTTGCCCGTGTTCCGCTTTCCGCGCGTCGCCGCCCGATACAGCATCACGACCACACCGACAAGCAGCACCACGCCCGGCCAGCTCGGCGGATGCTCCGGCCCGATCGCCATCGGGTTCGACCCCTCGTCAATCACCAGCGGGATCGCCAGCCCGATGCCCAAGAGCGCCTCCCCCGTGATCAATCCCGCCGCCAACAGCAGCCCGTTCCGCGCGCCTATTTCGCGCATCGCATCCATCGTCGCCTGAAGCTCGCCCTGAGCTTCCTCGCGCTGAGAGCGGCGCAGATGAAACCGATCCGCCGCATACGCCACCACCCCGCCGAGCATCATCGCCACGCCCAGATCCAAGGGCAGATACAACCCCACCGCCACCGCCAGCACCGGCGCCCGAAACGCCGCGCGCTTCTTTTCGAGCATCACATCCAGCACGATCACGCCGATCGCCACGCCCGCGCCGATGAGCACCATCGTCCATGGCAGATCGCGCGCGAAGACGCCCTTCGCCACCGAGGCCATCAGCGTCGACTGCGGGGCCGGCAACGGCGTCTGACCCGCGACCGCGATCGGCCCGATCCCGTATGCTTTCAATAACAGCGTCAGCACCGGCGCCATCACGAAGGAGCCCGCCAACACGCCCGAGCACTGCGCGATCTGCTGTTTCCACGGTGTCGCGCCGACCAGATGCCCCGTCTTCAAATCCTGCATGTTGTCCCCGCCGATCGCCGCCGCGCAGCACACCACCGCGCCGATCAAGATCGCCGCCGTCGGCCCCGTCGCCTCCGACACGCCCAGCGCCAACAGCAACAGCGCCGCCGTCAACAGCGTCGCGATCGTCACACCCGACACCGGATTGTTCGACGACCCCACCAATCCCGCCATGTACGCCGCCACCGCCGAGAACAAAAATCCCGCGATGAGCATGATCAGGGCCATGATCGCCGCGATGCCCATGTCATGCGTCACATGCTCGAACACGAAGTACAACGGAATCACCGACAGCGCCAGCGCCCCGAAAATCCACGGCAGGGGGGCATCCATCTCCGTGCGATTCGGCGTCGCCGCATCGGCGTCGCGCGACTTGCGATACAACGCCAGTCCCGCACCGATGCCTTCGACCAGACTGGGCCAGAGCCGAATCAGCGCCCACAATCCGCCGACCACCATCGCGCCCACCCCGATATAGCGCGTCTGCGTTCTCCAGATCGACCAGGCGACGTCCGCCGCCGCGTCGTTTGTGTCGCCGTGCATCGCCGCGACGATCGGAATCGCGATGAACCAGTTGATCGCCCCGCCGATGAAGACGAGCGCTGCGATGTTGAGCCCGACGATGTACCCGACGCCGACGAGCGCCGGCGCGACGGTCATGCCGATGTACCCGACGCTCGAACCGATGCGTCCCGCGATGTGCGCCGCATCAGTCCACAAGCGCAGCCCCGTCTCGCCGATCTTGAACAGCGCCCCGGCCAGCGCCCCGAACACGAGCGGCAACAGGTCCGCGCCCGCCTTGTCGCCGATCTTGAGCACCTCGGCCGTGGCCACGCCTTCGGGGAACTTGAGCTTCGCGCTGACGATCAGCGCCCGGCGGAGCGGAATCGTGAACCCCACGCCGATGAGCCCGCCCAGCGCCGCGATGATCGTCGTCTGCCAGTAATCGAAATGGTCCCACACGCCCAGAATCACCAGCGCCGGCAACGTGAACAGCACGCCCGCCGCCAGCGCCTCGCCCGCCGACGCGGCCGTCTGCACGATGTTGTTTTCGAGAATGGTTGAGCGCTTGAACAATCGCAGCACGCCCATCGAGATCACCGCCGCGGGAATCGACGCCGCCACCGTCAGCCCCGCCTTGAGCCCCAGGTACACATTCGCCGCCCCGAGAATGATCGAAAGCAAAACCCCCAGCCCCAGCGCCTTGAACGTTAGCTGCGGCGGATCGTCAGCGGGAGAAACGTAAGGACGTTCATCACTCATGAAGACGGATCGTAACCGAAAGCGGGGATCAGGGGTCAGGGATCGGGAGTCGGCATTTTGCCTGTCCCCGATCCCCAACCCCTGATCCCCGATCCCTCCTTCAACCCCCCGCACGAAACTCGATCGAATCAACCCCCGTGTACATCCCCTCCATGTTCAATCGGAACTCATCGGGATTGGGCGAATGGGCCAGCGCGTCGGCGGAGTCAATCAGGTCGGCCTTGCAGAGTTGGACCAGCGATTGATTGAGCGTGAGCATGCCCGTGTCGCGCCCGCGCTTCATCAAGTCGTACAACTCGGTGAAGCGGCTCTCGGTGAGCATCCGCCGCACAGTCGGCGTGCCGAGCAGCACTTCCGTCGCCGGCAGCCGCCCCTTGCCGTCCTTGCGCGGCAGCAGGCGCATCGACACCATGCCGATGAGCGTCGTCGCCAGGTCGGCCGTCGCCTGACCGCGCGCCTCCGGCGGAAAGTAATTCAGGATGCGATCAATCGACTGCACCACGCTCGTCGTATGCAGCGTCGAGAGCACCAGATGCCCCGTCAGCGCCGCGTTCAGCGCCGTCTCCATCGTGTCGCGGTCGCGCATTTCACCGATGAGGATGACATCGGGCGACTGGCGCACGACGTGCCGCAGCGCGGTGGCGAACGATTCGGTGTCGTAGCCGACCTGCCGCTGATGGATGAGGCAGTTGATGGGTTCGTGGATGAACTCGATGGGGTCTTCGATGGTGACGATGTGCTCGCGGCGGGTGGCGTTGATGTGATGCACGAGCGCGGCGAGCGTCGTCGACTTGCCGCAGCCCGTCGGACCCACGACGAGAATCAGACCGCGACGCCGGTCCGCCATCTTCACGATCGTCTCCGGCAGGTTCAGCCGCTCGAACGCCACGCCCCCCGTCGGAATCAGCCGGGCGACGAGTGCGAGGCGGCCCTGCTGCATGAACAGGTTGACGCGGAAACGCCCCGCCCCGCCCGCCGTGCAAGCCACGTCAATGTCCGGCGAATCGGCGAACCGCTTCAGCGCGATCGGCGTGAGCAATTGCTCCAGACATGCCCGCAACGCCGGCTCCGCCAGCGGCGGCATCTCCACGCTGATCAATTCGCCGTTGATCCGAAACGTCGGCGGATCGTCCGCCCGTAAAAACAGATCCGACGCCTCCAGCTCGACCATCTTCTTGAGATACACATCCAGCGGATTGACCGTCGCGTCGCTCATGATGCGTCATCCTATGTGGGATCAGATCACTTTGCCGTCATCAGAATCCCCCGCAGCGCCAGCAGGGACGAGACATTGTGCTGCACGAAGTCGTTGCGGATTTCGAAGTTGTCGATGGCGCCGGAAAACGCGCCCAGCACGCGCGGCGGGTCGGCGAAGAACATCGCCTTCTCCGGGCCCATCCATGTGCGCATCTGGTATCGGACGCTCGAGAGCATCGGCGCGATCAGAGCCGCGGCCTTCGTCTTGTCGCCGAGCCGGGTGTCTATGCGCCAGGCCGCGCCCAGTCCTTCGACGCGCGTGGCGGCGGGCGTGGAGCGCGGCGGGTCGTACCAGCCGCCGACCCAGAGCGGATCGGCATCGGACCCGTGCTGTGTGGTGAGGATCGCTTCGACGAGGCGGCCCATGGATCGCTCGACATCGTTGTCGCGCCGGTACATCGCCAGTTCGTTGAAGGCGTACATGAGCCAGTGGTCGTGATCGAGTTTGTCCAGCGGGATATCGGCCTGCTGGTGCGCCAGATAGCGGGCCCCGCGCAGGGCGGCATCGATGAGCGAATCGTCGCGGGTGAGCTGATGGAGGCGCAGCAGGCCGAGCATCGCTTCGCCGGCGGCATACAGACTGGGGCTCTCGAAGACGAGGCGGTCGGGCCAGCGCTGCTCATAGATGGTGAATCGCCCGTCGGGGGCTTGTGTGAGCTTGATCCAATTCGCCAGACTTTGCGCGACGGGCATCAGCGTGCGGTCGCCGGTGGCGATCATGTATTGGGCCAGCGACAGCAGCGTCAGCCCGTTCGTGCCCAGCGCGATGCGGTGGTCTTCGACGAGAAACGCCAGGTCCAACCCATCGGGGGTCTTTTCGTGAAGCGTCTGGGTGATGAGATAGTCGATCGCGCGCTTCGCCGCCGCGATGAGCGCCTTGTCGTGCGTCACCTGATACAGCTCGACCATGGCGTACACCGCCCCGGCGTGACGAATCAGGTTGTACTCCTCCGGCACCCGGTCCGCCGCCGCGTCGTAGAGATACACGAAGCGGCCCTTGTCATCGACGCTGCGCGTCAGGTACGCGCCGCCGGCGACGGCAATGTTCAGCAGCGCGTCGGGATCGAGCGGCGGGTCCGCCCGCGTGCCGTCGATGAGCGGCACGTAGGCGCGCCCATCGAAAAATCCGCCGCGCGTATCGAAGCGATAAATCGGCAGCGGCCGGGCGATCCAGAGATTGTTGAACTGCTTGAGGGCGTCGGGGCGCGGCTTGAGCGCGGCGAGCATGGCGGCGGGAACGATCGCCATGCGCTCATCCATGATCGGCCGGCTGGTCAGTTCGATGTTGAGCAGCGCCAGCCCGCCGGGCTTCGATCCGAACGCCAGGCCGTCGCGCTGATGATCGAAATCCTCCACCACCGCATCGCGCCACGAACCGCGCGGCTTGACCCGGTCCACCACATCGATCCGCAGCCAGCGCACCTGCCGCTTCGACTCCCCTAGCTTCTTCATCGCCGCATCGAGCGCCGCCGCGTCGCCTTGCCCCGATCCGCTGACCGTCACCGCCGGATGCGTCCCTTCGCTGACGCTCAGGAAGATGATGCGCGGCTCGTCATTGGGCGCCAGCGTCACCGGCGGATCGCCGGCCAGTTTCGCCCATGCCGCGCGCGTCATCGCTTCGATGGACGCCGGCGCGATGTCGGCGGTCGCGGGAAGCTCGTCGAACCAGACGGGTTCGCCCGCGCGCGTGACGGGCGCGAGGGCGACAAGGATCACGATGATGAGCAAGCGGCGCCTCATGAGGCGCATCATATGCGAATCACACCGGGGCCGGGGTTATGACGACTTGTTGAGCGAGGCGAGGGCGTTCTGCTGCGACTGGATCGAGGCGAGGGCGGATTCCATGGCGGCGAACTTGTTTTCGAGAATGGTGCGCTTGTTGGTCAGCAGCGTGGTCAGGTCGTCGATGCGTTTGTTGGCGAGCGTGACCTGCGCGTCAATGCTGTTGGTTTTGAGCGTCAAAAGGCCATCGACGGAATTGGTGAGCTGCTGGGTCAGGTCGATGAGCAGTTTGCCGAAGCCGATGCTTTTGGAGACGGAGGCGGTATTGGGGACGGTGACGCCGGCGGGCAGGTTGGAGCTGCTGGTGTCGGTGTTGGAGGTGATGGCGGTGAAGAGGTCCTGCACGGCGGCGGGGTTGGTTGCGAAGGCGGCGTCGAATTTCTCCTGATCGAACGTCAGATGACCGCCGTCGCCGATGTTGATGCCGATCTGGGTGAGGTACTGGTACTGCCCGCTGACGGCGAGTTTGCCGAGGACAAGATTGTTGAGCCGGTTGCGGACCTGGCTGACGGTGGGGTCGCCGAGGAGGAGGCCGCGCGTATTGGTGTCGGCGTTGTAGGTGTCGTACTTGTCGAGGGTGTCCATGACGCTGTTGAAGCTGGAGACGAAGGAGCCGATGGCGGTGGAGACGGCTTCATCATCGCGCGCGACGGTGAGTTCGACGGGCGAGGCGCTTGTGCCGTTGAGATTGATGGTCACGCCGGCGACGGTGTTGGTGAGCTTGTTGGTGGAGCTGGTGACGAGCAGGGCCTGGGTGGGGTCGGAGGAACCGAAGAACACGACGGCGTCGGAACCCTTGACGAGGGTCGTCGACGTGATGCCGAGGCCGCCGTCGTCGAAGGCGATCTGCCCCGCCTCGCCGGAGCGGCGGCTGGTGAACGAAAGGCGGTAACCGTTGCTGGACGAGCCGTCGTTGATGACCGAGGCGGAGACGAGTGTTCCGGCGGCGTTGATCTTGGTGACGACGTCGTTGAGCTTGTCGGTGGCGGAGACGGTGATTTTGACTTTGAAGCTGCCGTCGATTTTTCCGTCGGCGTCGTCATCGGAGCCGAGGATGCCCAGGTCGCGCGCGGTGGTGGAGCCGGACTCTTCGACTTTGAGCTTTAGCGCTCCCCCGGCCGAGTCGGTCAGCAGGAGGCCGTCGCCGGTCGCATTGATCGAGGCGGTGACGCCGATGGAGCGCGTGTTGATTTCGTCGATGACTTTCTGGAGGGTGGTTTCATCGCCCTGGGTCAGATCGACGGTGGCGCTGACGCCGTTGGAGTTGGTGATCTTGAATTTGCCGGCGGTGACGCCCTTGCCCTGATTGAGGGAGTCGAGTCGCGTGTTGCCGTTGATGTATTGATGATCGAGGCCGGTGCCCTTGACGCTCGACGCGGCGACGCCGGCGGCGCCGGTGCTGATGCCCAGGTCGGACGCGAGGTTGCCGGGGTCGGTGATGATCAGGTTCGACGCGGTCGAGCCGGTCGTATCGGTGAGGGTCAGCCCGTTGCCGGTGTTGTTGAGCGAAGCGGTGACGCCGGCGGAGGCGCTATTGATGAGACTGATCACATCGGAGACGGACCTGGCGGTCGAGAGCTCGATGTCGGTCTGTGCGCCGGTGCGATTGGTGATCGAGAGTGTGGAGCCGCCGGAGGTGTCGAGGCCGGCCCCGCCGTGCAGGGTTGAGAGCAGGGTCGATCCCAGGCCCGCGAGCAGGCGGGAGCCGGCGAGCGTATTGGACGCGGAGCCGAGGATGCCCAGATCCTTGGCGGCGTTGGAGCTGTTGAGCGCGGTGACGGTGATCGTGCCCGTGCCCGCAAGCTGGAGACTCACGCCGTCGGCCCCGATCGACGCGGTGACGCCGGGGTTGCCCGTCGCATTGTTGATCTTGTCGACGACGTCCTGAACGGTGGTCGATCCCTTGAGCGTCACATCGAAGCCCGTCCCGCCGAGATCGACATGAAAGTCGCTCAGCGTGCTGTTGAGCACGCGGATGCCGTTGCCGTCGTTGAGGGCGTTGAGGTTCGTGGTGCTGACGATCTTGTTGATCTGCGAACCGCTGATCGTGTTCGTCCCGCCGGAGTTTGCGGCGAGTCCCAGATCGGTCGCGGTGGTGGACGAGCCGAGGTTGGCGACGGCGAGGTTCGTCGTCGTCGAGCCGGTCGTGTCGGTGAGCTTGAGGTGATCGCCGTCGAGCGACGCGGTCACGCCGATCGTGGTGTTGTTGTTGATGGCGGTGAGCACATCATCAAGCGACACGGCCTTGGTCAGGTCGATGTCGGCGCTGTTGCCGGCGCGGTCGGTGATGCGGATTTTGCCGCGCTGCACGCCGGTCCCGCCGTTGAGGGAAGTCAGCTTCACATCCCGCGTCAGCTTCGCCTGCGCACTGGTGAAGCTGAGCGTGCCGGCGCCGATCGGGGTCGTATCCGGGTCGGCGAATCCGCTGGTGATGAGCTGATTGGTGGAGACGAGCTTGTCGACGGTGAAGCTGTAGGTGCCGGGGATGGCGGCGTTGGAGGCGGAGGCGGACAGGACGGACTCATTGGAGCTGAGCGTTTTGTTGGTTTTGAAAAGACTGATGCCGCCGAGCGTGTTGGCGGTGCCGTTGAGGGCGAGCACGCGGGCGTTGATCTCCAGGAAGGCGGTCTTCTGGGAGTTGAAGACGGTGACCTGGTTATTGACCTGATCGCGCGGCCGGGCTTCGATGGCGATCAACTGATCGATCAGCGACTTGGTGTCGATGCCGCTGATGAGTCCCACGCTGGAGGTAATCGTGCCCATGTCTCTTTCTTTTTCATTGGCGCGTCGGCTCCATCTCGATCGCCGGGCCGCGCTGCGTCTTTCACTAGAGAGTTATCGACCCAAAACGCGCGGTGCCTTGAGGATCGGCATGGGGTAAACTGGCGTCATGAGCAAGGCGATGCGGCGCGGGCGATGGACCTGGCTGGCGATCGGATTGATCGCGGCGGGGCTGCTGCGATTTGAATGGGTTTACGCCGACGACCCGACGGGGCGGTCGCATCTGCTGATGAGCCGCGTGGGTTTGTCGTGGCACGACTACGACGCGAGCGCGCTGGCGGATCGCGAGGCGCAAATTGTGCGCGTTCGACTGACACGATGGGCCTGGCTGGGGCTTTATCGATGGGACATCACGCTCTGGTGGCCCGGCCGGTCGCCGCTCGTGCATGACGCGACCGCTTCAAGTCCGATAGGTTGAATCTGCAACCGGGCCTCACGCACGCCCGCCGAACAAGCCGATAAGCCATCAACAGCAACGTCAAGATCGCCGAATTTGCCGGAGTTTGATCGCATGGCTTTCGCCCAGTCCGCCTACGCTTCGCCTGACGCCTACCTCAAGACCAAGGTGCTCACCGCCAGCCCCGTCGAGCTTCGGCTCATGCTTTTCGACGGCGCCATCAAGTTCTGCCGTCAGGGCCGCCACGCCCTCGGGCAGCAGAAATTCGAAGCGATGTACAACGCCCTGACCCGCGCCCAGAACATCGTGCTCGAACTGTCCAACAGCTTGAAGCACGAGCATGATCCGGCCCTCTGCGACAAACTCACCGCGCTGTATCACTACATCTACCGCCGCCTCGTCGACGCCAACATCGGCCGCGACATCGCCGCCGTCGACGAGACGATCAAGCTCCTCGAATACGAGCGCGAGACATGGGTCATGCTCATGAAACGCCTCGCCGAGGACGAAGGCCAATCGCCCCCCGCGCCCGCCGCCGCCGATGACGAACACCATCCCGGCCCCATCGCCAGCATCGGCCCCGAACGCCCCGCCTACGGCCAACCCGCCGCCGCCCCCGCGCGATTCAGCGCGCAGGGTTGAGCGACCGACCCATTTGATCAATCAACCACCAAGGCACGAAGGTCACCAAGGAAGACCTTCGTGCTTGTGCATTGATGAAGGGATAGCCCTTGGTGTTCTTGGTGCCTTGGTGGTGAATTGAATTCAGGATCGGCGCGCGACACGTTATGACGCGGCTGCTCACCGTTGGCGCAAATTGAGGCGGTACGCGGGATGCACGGGCTGATGATTGACCGGCGGGGGGCGCAGATCATTGCTTGATCGCGGGGCGGTTTGCGGCGGGGGGTTTGTCTGCGGCGCCGGGGCCGGGCTCACATGCGGCACGCGCACTACGTCCGGCGCGACCGACTGGTAGCCCGAACCGATGCGGATGCCCAGCGAACCGCTCTGATAGCTGAAGTTGAAGCCCGAGTGATCGCCATCGTGGTCGTAATGATGGTGATAGCGGTAACCATAGGGCGACAGGTAGACGGGGTAGCCGTAGGACGCGCCGTAACCATACGGGTAGCCGTAGCCGTAGTAACCATAGGGGTAGGGCGTGTAGTAGCCGGTGCTGAAGGTTGAGCCGGTGTAGGAGCCGTAGTACGACTGGCCGTAGGGTCCGTACCCGTAGGGATTCGTTGCGTTGGTGTTGACCTGTTGCGGCGCGAGGCGATCGGTCGGCGTCGCGGCGGGGGCGTTAGCCAGTGCGTCATTGAGCGATTCGATCTTGCGTGACTCGGCGTCGACGGTGCGGCTGAGCGTATCGCGCGTCTGATCGAGCTTGAGCCGATCGCGCTGCACCGCCCGTCGCTCCGCTTCGTAGTGCTGCTTTTCGCTCCGCCATGCCGCGAGCCGGTCGGCCAGAAAATCATTCTGGCCGATGGCGCTTTGCAACTCGGCCAGATCCTTTTGCGTTTCGAGGAGCGCTGAGCGTGTCGCATCGATCGATTCGCGCAGCGCCTTCATCTCCGCCCGCATCGCCGCAAGCTCCGCATCATTATTCGCATCGGCGGCACGCACCATGGGCGCTGCAACCAGCGAAAAACCGGCGGACATCAACAGGATCAGCATGTATCGACGCATGGCGTTCTCCATCGCGGTCGTCATCCTTATTCTACGTCCGCCGCCGCCGCCGGTTCCACGGGCGTCTGTCGGAACCGCTCCGCGTGCATCGACCCGTCGGACGCGATCGTCAACTCCACCGCGCCGTGCTCGCAGGTGATATGCCGCTCGATTCCCTTCAAATACGGCCCCCATCGATCGTACCGGACGCGCGTCGGCCCCGATGATTGCAGCACTACGCTCGGGCTCACGCGCTCAAACCACGCCGGCGACTCGGGCGTCATCGACCCGTGATGCGGCAGCTCCAAGACGTCCGCCTTCACATCCACATTCCGCTTGATCATCATTGCCATCGCCACCTGCTGCACATCCCCGCAGAACAGCACCCGCCTCCCCGCCGCACGCACCGACAGCACCAGCGACGAATCATTGTCGCGCTCGAACGTCATGCCCGCCGGCGGCCACATCAATTGGACCTCCGCCTCGCCGAAGGGTTCCCGCCAGCCCGCCGCCGCCGACTCGATCGGCACATGATGCGCCTTGAGCCAGTTCATCGCCGCCGCCGCGGCCGCATAAACATGATGTTCGCCCGAGTCGATGAATGTCTGCGTGGTGACGACGCGCCGCACGCCGAACTGTTCGACGAGTTCCAGCGCCCCGCTGAAGTGGTCGGTGTCGGGGTGGGAGATGAAGAGCGTGTCGACGTGATGCACGCCCAGCGCCCGCAGGGCCGGGCCGATGGTGACGGTCGTGATGTCGTAGTAATTGCTCGATCCGCAGTCGAACATCCAGTTCTCCGAGCCGCTGCGAAGCAGGTAGCACGAACCGTCGCCGACCGCGAACATGTTGACCTTCAATGACGCCTGCGCATCGTTCGCCCGCAGCGTGCTCATCGCGCCCGGCCCGACAAGCCACACCGCGCAGATCATCACGCTCGCCGCCAGCGCCCATCGCCGCCCCGCGAACATCCCGCTGAGCATCGCGATCATGACGCCCATCGCCGCGATCGCCCACAACACCGTCGGCCCCGGCACGCGCATTACGCCCCCCGGCGCCTCCGCACCCCATTGCACCATCGCCCCGATCCACATCGCGATCTTCATCACGATCGGCCCCGCCGCCGCCCCCGCCACCGGCCAGACCGCCGACAACGCCATCTTCAAATACCCCGCCCAAAGCAGCACCCCCGCCGCCGGAAGCATCAAGACCGACATCACCAAACCCATCGGCACGATCACCCCGAAGTGATACGCCACCAGCGGCAGCGACATGCACCAGGCCACGATCGTCACCGCCGCGTAATCCGTCCCGTACTTGCGCAGCATCCATCCCCGATCGCCCAGCTTCTCCTGTAGCCCCGGCGCCCGAAGCCATCGCCCGACGCCCGGCGTGAGCACGATCAATCCCGCCACCACCGCGAAACTCAACTCGAATCCCGCCGAAAACAGATCGCCCGGCCGCCACATGAGCAGTCCCAATCCCGCCAGCGCCATCGTCGACACCGCCGACACCCGCCGCCCCCGCGTCAGCGCCCAACATGCAATCGCCGTCATTACCGCCGCCCGAAGCAACGGCACCTTCGGCGGAACCGCCACCACATACAGCCCGATCACCGCCAGCGCCCCGATCGCCGCGACGTGCGGTCGCCACGTCACAAACGCCAGCAAGCCCCACACGCCCGCCACCAGAATCGCCAGATGCAATCCGCTGATCGCAAGCAGATGCGCCAGCCCCGTGTTGCGAAACGCCTGATCCAGTTCGCCCAGTTCGTTCCGACGATCGCCCAGCAGCATCGTGTGCAGCATCGCCAGCGTCGCCCGCCGCTGCGGCGTCGACGCCTCGATCCCCGCATCGAGCGATCGTCCCGCGCCGCGCATCAGTTGTTCGCGCATCAGCGTGAGCCAGCTCGCCGAGGCGCAGACAATCTGGCAGTTGCCGCGCGTTTTGAGCGCGAGGCGCGCGACGATGCCCTGATCGTGCAGCATCGCCGCACTGTCGCGCTCGCCGGGGTTGGAGGGCGTGCGCAGCGGGGCGAGCCAGCCGGTGCAACGCACGCGATCCCCCGTGTGCACCCGCCCGTCATACGAAGGCGAGTCCACCAGCACCGCCGCCCGCACCGCATGCAGCGCGATCCCGTCGTCCATCCGATCGACGCGCACCACGAACTTCGTGCTCGGTCCCCGATAGTCGAACCCGCCGAGTAACCCCGCCGCCTCCGTCCGCCGATACACTTCGCCTTCAACAACCCCTTCGATGCACGCCAGCCGACTCGCGCCGTCAACCTTCAGCCCCGCCTCCATCGTGGTGGAGATCGTCCACCATGCCGCCGCCGTGCAGACAAGCGACATCGCCGCCGGCGCCCATGCCCCCCGCAGGTGTCGCCGCATCAGGACGAATGCGAGCAACAGCATCGCCGCCGCCGCCGTGATCAGCCACGCGCTCCCGCCGCGGCCGTCCAGTTGATGACCGAGGATCAAGCCCCCGACCCAGCACCCCGCCGCCCACACCAGCGGGCTGCCTTTCCATTCATCATGATGCACAATTTCCGGTTCGCTCACGGCACACACCCCGCGCCCATGTTACCCCTTGAGCGGTTTCCATCAATGTGTCGCGGTGCACGACGAGCATCGCGTCAACTCCAATGATGCCATGTGCAAGTTTTTTCCATCGTCGGTTGGAAGCGGAAAAGGCAAAATGGGCCACGAAGACGCGAAGGCGCGAAGGAAGACGCCATGGAGCAGGAGTCTGTCCATTCCACCCCTCCCATTTTCCTCGCCCTTCTTCGCGTCTTCGCGCCTTCGTGGCCCACACAGTCTTGAAAACTCATCCCAAGCACGCAACCAACTTGCACATCGCGTCAATGCTTGACCTCTCCCCTACGGTCGCGAGTCATTGAGGACGCTCATGGCATTGTGAAACCGATCTAAAGCCCGGCGACCGCCGTCGCCCGGTTTGACCTTCTCGGACCTGCACCTTCCGATAATCCTGCACCCCACAAAAACCCCGTTCTACGCGAAAAACACCGTGAATCAACCGTAAAACCCGTGTGGAAAAAATGTTGGCAGGGCTCTTGACGGAAGGATACTTTTAGGGTAACATCATCCGTACAAAATAGTGATCAAAGATTGCAGACGCGGCCGTGGATTGGTCGAACCATAGAGCAGACACAGGTACCCGACCACAACATCCTGTGCACTGTTAGATGGAACACCCAATACTGGAGGCCTACGCATGGCGATGCCCCTCATGATGCTCGGACCCGGCGGACAGTATGTTTCCCGTTACGAGCCCCGCGGTCGCAAAATGTTCAAAACTGTCGCCGGCACGCAGGGCCAGCCCGACTCGCCCGACACCGAATCCGGCTCCTCCTACGCCGGTTACGCCCGATATCCGCGCGGCTCGGCCGCGGGGGCGGACGTTGAAGAAGGGGCGACCGTTCAAGTCGCCGCCCCGGCGGACACGTTCGAGCATGGCGAAGCGCCCATGACCGACCGTCGGTGGGTCAAGGCCGGTTCGCTGGCCGCCGCCGTGCAGGCCATCGACGCCTGGCTCGCCCAGCAGCGTTTCGCCCTCGATCTGGCGTCCGATCAACTGGCCGGCCTGCGTCCGCCCAAGCTCGATCCCCGCCGCCTCCTGCATATTGACGAAGGTCACGCGATGCTGCGCCGCCTGATGGGCGACTACCTCGCCGCCGACCTCTACCTTTCCACGGAGCACGACCATGTCTCTGAAGCTGACCCCGAAGCAGAAGAAGATTCTTTTGCTTATCCGCGACGGGCAACTGACCCGCGGCTATTCCCCGACCTTGCAGGAGCTCGCCGACGAGTTGAACGTCAGCAAGGTGACGATCTTCGAGCACGTGGGAGCGCTCGAAAAGAAAGGCGCCCTGATCCGCGATCCAAACAAGGCTCGCTCTTTGGAGCTGTCGGATAACGCCGTCCTCCCCGATGAGTCCCGCCCCACGCGCCTGCCCCTCGTGGGCACCATCGCCGCCGGCCTGCCCATCGAGGCCATCGAAGACCGACGCACCCTCGACCTGGAGGAACTCTTCGGCGAACCCCGCTCCGGACGCACCGGCGACACCTTCGTCCTGGAAGTCCGCGGCGACTCCATGATCGATGAGCACATCCGCGAAGGCGACTACGTCATCTGCCGCCGCACCAACCAGGCCCACAACGGCGACACCGTCGTCGCCCTCCTCGAAGACGGCGAAGCCACCCTCAAAAAGTTCTACCGCGAAAAAGGCCGCGTCCGACTCCAGCCCGCCAACGAAAAATACGAACCCATCATCGTCCCCGACTGCCAAATCCAAGGCATCGTCATCGGCGTCGTCCGCGCCTACGGCTGATCCAAATGCGGAGCGGGTGGGGAGTACGGACTGAAGCCAACGCCACCCCCTCTCCCCCCGGGAGAGGGCCGGGGTGAGGGTGGCCCCGAGGGGTCAAACGGCGCGTTCGCGCGCCACCACTGAAAATAAAATCGTTTCTCATGCTCGTGACGCGATGGGGATGCGATCAGAAAACGTGGACCATCGAGCCGTCGTGCAGTGTGGTTGTATGTCGATCGGCGACGGTTCGGCCGAGCATGCGGCGATCGATGGGGCGCAGGCGGCGAATCGCGCGATGATCGGGTCGCGTGTTGACGATTTGTGCGGGCGCGCCTTCGCCTTGCCACGATTTGAAAAATTGCTCGAACGCGAGCGGACGGAATGGCCGGCGGATGTGAATGGGGTCGAAGCCGAACCATGCGGGGTCGGGGCGGATGATCCGGACATCGGGACCCGCCGCCCGCTGGTGCAGTCCGTCGCTGATCGCATGCACGCGCTCGATCATCTGTGACTGCGTGACCCGATGGCGCGGATAGAGCAGCGCCCGGAGCATTTTGAAGCGCCATCGCGGCAGGCGCTCCAGTCCGCCGACCGGCAGATCGGTGATCACCACCTGCGCCCCGGCCGACGCGAGTCGATCAAGGCACTGGTCCACCCAACTGAGAATCGTTGCCGGGTCGAACCCGTATCCGATGTCGTTGCCGATATCGGTGAGCAGGGCGTACGTGGGCCCGGGCGCGGTCCGTTCAAGTTCGCCCCACAACCGACTCGGCGCGATGCCCGGCAGCGTGCGGCAAATCACCCGGCTCGTCACGCCATACGATCGCCCGTGACCGCACGCGACAAAGAACAACGCCTCGCCGACCGCTCGCCGCGCCGCGTCGATCGCCAGCGGCAGCGACATCGCCAGATTGCTGGCGCCGACAAGCACGATGCGCGAAGCCGCAAAGGTCATCGATCGCATTTTACCGGCGGCGCCGCGCGTCATGTGAATCATCAGTTCATTCGCATTCGCGGCAGGTTCACCCCAATCGTGTTCGGCAACCGCGTGAACCTCTTTCAATTCGCGGCACTACATCCCCGGTGCGTTTACCGCTATCATGTGGGCTTTGGTTGACGCCCTCTATGGGATGATTGTGCCGCATGAGTACCGCCGACTCGACCACGCTCCGACCCAAGGGCCGCGAACTCGCCAAGATCGCCCTCGTCACGCTCGGCGTGGTCTACGGCGATATCGGCACGAGCCCGCTCTACGCCCTGCGCGAATGTTTCCACGGGTCCGAGGCCGTCGGTGTTTCGCATGACAATGTGCTCGGGGCCCTGTCGCTGATCTTCTGGTCCCTGATGATCGTCATCTCGGTCAAGTACATGGTCTTCGTCCTACGGGCCGACAACGACGGCGAAGGCGGCATCCTCGCGCTCATGGCCCTGCTCGGCCCCGACGCGACGGCGGCGACCTCCCGCCGGCGGTCCGCCTTCTATGTCATGATCGGCCTCTTCGGCGCGGCCCTCCTCTACGGCGACGGCATGATCACCCCCGCCATCTCCGTCCTCTCCGCCATCGAAGGCCTCGAAGTCGCCACCTCCACCTTCACCCCCTACGTCGAAATCATCACCATCGTCGTCCTCATCGGACTCTTCTCACTCCAAAAACACGGCACGGCGAAGATCGGCGCGTTCTTCGGCCCGATCATGGTCATCTGGTTCGCCACGCTCGCCGTCCTCGGCATCGTCGCCATCGCGCATCACCCCTCCGTTCTCGCCGCCGTCAGCCCGCACTATGCCGTCATGTTCTTCCTCCACAACGGCCTGCAGGGCTACCTCGTCATGGGCGCCGTCTTCCTCGTCGTGACCGGCGGCGAAGCCCTCTATGCCGACATGGGTCACCTCGGCCCGTACCCGATTCGACTCGACTGGGTCTGCTTCGTCCTGCCGTCGCTCCTGCTCAACTACTTCGGGCAGGGCGCCTACCTCATCGCGCATCCCGAAGCGCATGTCAATACGTTCTACGCGCTCGTTCCCGGATGGGGGCTGTATCCGATGGTCGTCCTCGCCACCGCCGCCACCGTCATCGCCTCGCAGGCCGTCATCAGCGGTGTGTTTTCGCTGACCATGCAGGCGGTGCAGCTCGGCTATCTGCCCCGCATGCAGATCGATCACACCTCCGCCCATCACTACGGTCAGATCTATATCGCCCCGATGAACTGGCTGCTGATGGTCGCCACGATCGGCCTGGTCCTCGGGTTCAAGCGATCAACCGACCTGGCCGCGGCGTACGGCGTAGCGGTGACGATCACCATGATCATCACCACCGTGCTCTTTCACGCGCTGGCGCGAAATAGCTGGAAGTGGCCGCTGGTGCCGACGTGGATGTTGACGTGCCTGTTCCTGACGGTCGACATCTCCTTCTTCGGCGCCAACATCGTCAAGGTGCTCGACGGCGGGTGGTTCCCGCTCCTCGTCGCCGGCCTGCTCTTCACGATCGCCACGACATGGAAGCGCGGCCGGGCCATCGCCGGGCGGCGCATCCGCGAAAACCTCACGCCTCTCAATGCCTTCCTCGACAACATCAAAAAATATCCCCCCACGCGCGTCCGCGGCACCGCCGTCTTCCTCACCGGCAACCCCGACCTCGTCCCGCTGGCGATGATCCACAATCTCAAGCACAATCAGGTGCTGCACGACAAAGTCATCCTGCTCACCGTCAACACCGCCGAGCAGGCCTATGTGCGACGCAAGAAGCGGCTTGAGATGGAGGACCTGGGCAACAGCATCTTCAAAGTCGCCGGGACGTACGGGTTCATGGAAGACCCCGATGTGCCGAAGCTGCTGGAGATGTGCGCGGAGCAGGGCGTGAAGATCGAGCCGATGCAGGTCACGTATTTCCTCGGCCGCGAATCGTACCTGGCGACGAAGCGCCCCGGCATGGCGATCTGGCGCGAGCGGCTTTTCGCCATCCTCGCGCGAAACGCCATGCCCGCCAACGCCTTCTTCCACATCCCCCCCAACCGCGTCATCGAAGTGGGCACGCAGATTGAATTGTGAATGTCTTTTTCGGCACGCCGCACTTCAGTGCGGCGTGTGCCTTCGCCTATTCCAACATCCGCGTCATCTTGTAATGCGGCCCCGCCGTCGGCACTTCGAACAATTCCGACGCGATCGCCCACCCGTTTGCCTCGTAAAAGCGGATCGCCCCGATGCGTGCGTCGCACCAGAGTTGGCGCGGACCCTCGCGCGCGATCAGCGTCCGTTCGGCGAAGCGGAGCAGTCCCGCCCCGATGCCCCGGCTTCGCATATCCGCGCGCGTCGCCATGCCGCGCAACCGCATCGCCGGTTGGCCGTTCCACGGTTGGGCCATGAACGTGGCGCACCCGACATTTTCATTTTCGATGAACGCCCCGAAATGCAGCGTCGTCGGCAGATCATCCCCCTCGAAAATCGCCGACTCGAACGGCAGGCCCGCGCGCAACTCGCGGTGACGCAATGGCCGGATGCGGTCGATCGTTGTGATTTGGTAGCGAATGTCCGAGGACATGGATGAACCCTCCGCAAAGGATCACAGTATAAAGTCCGTCCCCCGTTTAGCGACGCCGCTCGCGGCGGGGTTTGCGGCGAATGGAAAAAACAGGCCGCGGGCGGCCTCGCCAAACGGGTGGGGCCTATAATCCGGCTCGATTTTGATGGTTTTCTTTCCCTGAATCCGCAAGGAGCAACTGATGGAACATCGGCAGGTCAATCAGCGTCTGGGCATGGGTCTGGTTCTTTTGATGGCGCTGTTCGTGGCGGGCTTCGGCCTGACGCGTGCGGCGACGGCGGAGGACGATTCGCCGGTGGCCAAGCACATGAAGGAGATCAACGACGCGTACAAGGCGCTGCGACGGCAGGCGCGCGACAAGAAGTTCGACGACTCGACGCGCACGAATCTCATTACGATGCAGACGCAGACGCTGGCGGCCATGCACGAGAAGGTCCCGCTCGTCGAGAAGGAGCCGGCCGCGAAGCAGAAGACCGAAATGGTCGCCTTCAAGAAGCTGCTCCAGAAGCAGCTCAATCAGCTCATCGACATGGAAATCGCGCTCGATCAGGGCGATAATGACGCCGTCGCCGAAGGCATCGAAGCCCTCGGCAAGATCAAGAGCGAAGGACACGACCGGTTCACGGAAGATTAAACCCCAAACCCGAAACACAAACTGGAATCCATTATGAAGACGAAGTTCACGCTGTTGTGCGTCGTGATGTTGGCGCTGGTCGCCATGATCGGTGTCAGCCGGCTGGCGGTGGCGGACGATGCGGATGTGGCGGTCGTCGAGCTGCAGGGCAATGACCAGATGCAGTACAACCTCCACGAGTTCAAAGTCAAAGCCGGCCAGAAGGTCAAGCTGACGATGAAGAACGCGGGGATGCTGCCGAAGGTGGCGATGGGCCACAACTGCGTGCTGCTCAAGAAGGGCGTCGACCTGGTGCAGTTCGCCCTGGCCGCCAATCAGTCGCCGCCCGAGTACATCCCCGAAGCCAAGAAGGACGACATCCTCGCGCACACGAAGCTGCTGGGCCCCGGCGAGTCGGACACGATCGAGTTCACCGCCCCGACCGAAGCGGGCGCGTACGACTACCTGTGCACCTTCCCCGGCCACTTCGCCCTGATGAAGGGCAAGATGATCGTGGAGTGAGGTGCTTCTGAATCACCCGATTCTTAAAACCGCGAGCGACCCTCGCGGTTTTTTATTGGATCGGTAGTTTTGTCCCTTGGCAGCCGGCCCGAAGGGCCGCCGTAAAGATGATCATCGCCCGAGCACCGCCGCGCGCATGCCCGCCGCCCGGCCGTACGCTTCGGTACACAGCAGCGGATCGACATCCGTCTCGCCCAGCGCGTCGACAAGATGGCACAGCAGGGCGTTATAGGCGCTGTCCCCGAACCCCGCCGCGACGGCCTCGCTGAACACATCATGCAATTGCCCATCGCAAACATCCGCCGGCACTTGAAGCGCCGTCTCGAGCAGCACGCGCGCCGCCCCGGGCGCGTGAGCGCGCAACATGACCAACGACTCGTCCGTCTGGATCAGCCGCGCCAGCACCATCCAGGCCGCGTCGAACGTCGGCGAACCGCCGATCCGCTCGAACAGCGGCTGGCCGGGCTCCGTAGGGATGGGATTGTGACGAATCATCATCCGATCTCCGTCCTTCTCCTGATCTTATCGACTCGTTTCAAGCCCGAATTGACACGTTTTCCCCGACCCCCGGCCGCATTGCCACGGGCTGGGCACATGGATACGATGCAATCCACCACCGATCCCCGCTCTAAATAAGAGAGAAATCGCCATGACCGCCCAGAGCCCCGCGCTTTCCGCCGATACCGTCAATCCCCTGCAGATCGGCGACCCCGAAATCTGGCAGGCCCTCGCCGCCGAGCAGCAGCGGCAGGAACATACCCTCGAGCTCATCGCCTCCGAAAACCACACCAGCCCCGCCGTCATGGCTGCCGTCGGGTCCTGCCTCACCAACAAGTACGCCGAGGGATACCCCGGCGCCCGGTACTACGGCGGGTGTCAGTACTATGACGTCATCGAAGACCTCGCCCGCGATCGCGCCAAGGAACTGTTCGGCTGCCAGTTCGCCAATGTGCAGCCCCACTCCGGCGCCTCCGCCAACGCCGCCGTCTTCTTCGCCCTCCTTCAGCCCGGCGACACCTTCGCCTCGCTCGTCCTCTCCGACGGCGGGCATCTCTCGCATGGCATGAAGATCAACTTCTCCGGCAAGTACTTCAAGCCGGTGCATTACCCGCTCAACTACGACCTGAACACCGATGGCTACGAACAGATCGACTACGCCGCCATGCGGAAAGTCTGCCTCGAAGCCAAGCCGAAGATGATCCTCTGCGGCTACTCGGCCTATCCGCGCATCATCGATTTCAAGAAGTTCCGCGAAGTCGCCGACGAATGCGGCGCGCTGCTCATGGCCGACATCGCCCACATTGCCGGCCTCGTCGCCGGCGGGGTTCACCCCTCGCCGTTCCCGCATGCGCACATCGTCACGACGACGACGCATAAAACCCTCCGCGGTCCGCGCGGCGGGCTCATCATGACCAACGACGAGGAGATCGCCAAGAAGATCGACAAGGCCGTGTTCCCCGGCTTGCAGGGCGGGCCGCTCATGCACGTCGTCGCCGGCAAGGCCGTGTGCTTCGGCGAAGCGCTGCGTGAGGACTTCAAGCAGTACGCCAAACAGATCGTCGCCAACGCCAAGGCGCTCGCCAGCTCGCTCACCGAAGCGGGCTACCGCCTGACGAGCGGCGGGACCGACAATCACCTGATGCTCGTCGACCTCCGCGCCAAGGATGAAAGTCTCACCGGCGCCGACGCCGAACTCTGGCTCGAAAAGGCCGGGATCATCACCAACAAGAACGGCATTCCCAACGACCCGCGCCCGCCGAAGGTCACCAGCGGGCTTCGCCTCGGCGCCGCCGCCCTGACCACGCGCGGGTTCAAGGAATCGGAAATGTCCCAGGTCGGCGAGTTCATCGACCGCGTCCTGACCGGCAAGGGCGACGAGCGCATCGCCAAACAGGTCCGCTCCGACGTCGTCGACCTGTGCAAGGAATTCCCGCTGCCGCACTGAGAGCTGACGATACGGGGGTGGCATGTCGCGTAGTCCCTACAGACCTTGGGAAGAGGAACCCCCGGTGACGGGGAATTTCCTGGTCACATTCTTTTTTCTGACCACCGTGCTGGCACTCGGTGCGGCGGCGTACCTGTTCTACATCAACGACAAGCAGACGGCGGAATTGGAAATGCTTCACGCGCGCGTGCGGCAGTTGGAGACGCAGACGCAGATCGCACCCGTCGCTGCATCCGCGCGGCCGATTCCTCCGGCAACGCCGTTGTCGGCCGAGCCCGGCAAGACCCCGCGGCCTCTGCCAGTGCCGGCCCCGCCGACGCCGTTGCCCGGCGCGACGGCGACGCCCGTCGCAGCACCTGTACCGACCCCGTCGACGACGAAGCCCTCGGTGTCGATCCCCGATCTGCTTCCGCCTCTGCAAGGCCCACCAACTTTTGCGGGCAACGCGACGCATGTCGCTTTGCCCGCAAAGTACGGCCGCTGGTGTCTGGCGGGATGCGGACGATTCATCATCGTGCACATGCCCGAGGCGCATCAGGTCGCGGTCATCGACGTACTGGCGGGCGGGATTTTGCACACTTTCGATGGCGTGACGGACGATGTAATCCCCGCGGCCGGGCGCAATTGGATGGTGCTCGTGCTGCCTTCGCAGCAGCGCATTGTGCGATACCGACTCGACAATTTCGAACGCGACAAAGTCGGCCCGCTTCCGACAGACGGCACCACACGCGCCGCGCTCATCGGCTACGCGTCCAACGGCCCGCTGCTCATCGGCTCCAACAAAGGCCACCTCGTCGATTTGCTCACGCTCGAGTCCGACGAGACGCGGCAAACCATCGGCGGGCAGGACGAGTACGGATACTCCATCCGGGTCTCCGCCGACGGGCTGACCTTTGGAGGCATTCCCCTGGGCATCGGGCCGATCGCTTTTACGCGCATGATGCTCCTGCCGGCTTCGACGGATCTTCAAAACTTTTCGAGTACGAGCGGCGCCTACCGCTATGCTCAACCCAATGCCGACGGCAGTCTCATGTTCATGACCGGACACGCGCTCTACAACGCCAATCTCAAGGAGATTCCCACCACCGCGCTCAACAAGCGCACGCTCTTCCCCACCGACGATCCGCGCTATTTCATCGCGCTGGAGCAGACCAACATCGGGGCCAAAAAGGAAGGGTTGACGCTTGAGATATGCACCGTCGCGGATCGGCGCGTCATTGCGACGATCAAGGGATTCGAGGAATGGGGTCGACACGGCAACCACGACGATCGCGGACGATCCCTCTGGCTCAGCGAAGGCGTGTTCGAATATCTCGTGCACCCGCAGGTGTTCGTCGTCACCGATGTGGACCGCAAGACGATTCACCTATACAAGCTCAATGTGCTCGACGAAATGGCCAAGCGCGGCGACTATCTCTACGTCGAGTCCGTCCCGCCGTGCGTGGCCAAGCGCGGCGTGGAACTGGTCTATCGCGTCGAAGCACAGTCATCGAAAGGGCCGGTCGTCTGCACGCTCGCCTCAGCGCCGCCGGGCGCGATCATCGACCCGGACGGCACAATTCGCTGGACCCCGCCGGCCGATTTTGCAAACGACACCGCCGCGATTATCGCCGACGTCTCCGACGCAAGCGGCGAGCACGTGCTTCACAACATTGACCTCGATGTTCAGTGACGCAACCGCGGCTGTTGAACAGCGGGCCGTGACAAGTATCGCGCCAAATCGGCTCGCGTTGCTGAGGCAATGTGGGCTTTTTTTACCAGAGATACGTTCCCGTGTACCCGGGGCTCACCGGGTAGTTGCCGCCGATGCACATGCGGGGCGCGATCTCGCCGCGCGTGTGCAGGAAGGCCCCGCCGTCGCCGGTCAGCACGGGGTTGTCATCGGTGAGGTAGTCGCTGTAGGGCGCGCCGCTGACGGCCAGGCCGCGCCCGCCGTGCGAAATTTCGTGGAGACTGTTGCTGTTATAGAAGTTGATGCGGTGGGTGATGAACGTGACGGCGGCGCCGATCTGCGACGCGCGGAGAGGCGGGCGCGGCTCCGAGCCGATCATCGCCAGCGTGCGCCCGCCGCCCGAATAACCGGCCATCCACATGTACGCCGTGTAGACATTGGCCGCGCTGGAGTCCCATCCGCCGTAGGCCCCATTGGTCCAGTTGCTCGAAGAGTACACGGACAGGTTGGCCTGATTGGGGACCTTGGCGACGATGGGGCAGGTGAGGAGGGTCGTGTTGGCGACATAAGTTCCGCGCATCAGGTTGACGATGCTGTTGGCGTTGCCGGAGCGGCGCTGATAATCGGGCGAGTCCTCATTGCGCGGGACGAACCAGCCGGCGGCGTCGGCGGAGTAGGAAATCTGCGCGACGTACTGCTGATGCATGTTCGACTGACACTTCACCAACTGAGCGGCATATCGGGCGAGCTTCATCGAGGGCAAAAGCATCGCGACGAGCAGGGCGACGATGGCGACGACGACGAGCAGTTCGATCAAGGTGAAACCATGTCGCACGCAAGGTGCGGCGGGGTGACTGAAGTCACCCCGCCTCGTGCAAGACGCGCCGCGCGGGGCAGTTCCCGCCGGCAAATGCGTTTCGAGATGAACCGATCCATGTTTCATCGGCGGCGTTTGAATGCGAAGAGCCCCATCAGCGCCAGCCCGGCGGGCAGCGCGGCGGGGGCGGGGATCACGGTGCTGAGCAGGATGCCGCTGACGCCGGCGAAGTTCCCGGCGGCGAGGGCGAGACTGATGTTGAGCTGTCCCAGCGCGTTGGTTCTGGCGTCAAAGCCGAACAGCGACGCCGTCGTGGTGACGCCGTCGGCCACGCCCGCCCAGAGCGGCGCCAGCGTCACGCCGTTGACGGTGATGCTCAGGTCGCCGTTCCATCCCGCGTCGCCGCCGATGAGCTGGACGTAGAACTTGGTGTCGGCGGCCAGGCCGGCGAAGTTGATGGCCATGCCCGTGTGCGTTGCGCCCATATAGAACATCTGGTTGGCGACGGCGTCGAGCGTCGCGCCGTCGGTGCCGGTGATGGCGGTGGTCTGCGTGCGGACGGTGTTGTCGGAGGTGAAGCCGGTGCCGATGAGCGAGACGGTGGCGCCGGCGTTGTTGGCGTTGGCGGACAGGGCGATCGGGCCGGCGGGCAGGGAGGACATGTTCACATTGTCGAAGCCGATGCCGTGGAACGTGGTGCTCACGCCGGGCCCGCTGTAGAGGAAGTTCACGCCGTAGTTGATCCGCGTCCCCGCCGTCGATGCGAACGGATTATCCGCCACCCGCGCCGCGTCGGCGAGCTTTTCGTCATCGACCTGCGTCAGGGCGTACTTGGCCGTCAGATACCGATTGACCGCCGCCGTGTCGTTGCCGTTGAGTACGCCGTCGTAGACGAGCACCTCCGCCACGTCGCCGGCCCAGAGCCGGTTGTTGGCGTTGTTGCCGATGCGGAGGGAGTTGATGTTTCGGGTCGTGGTGGCGACGGCCTTGACGACCTGAGCGGTTCCGAATCCGCCGGGGATGGCGAAGACCTGACTGCCATTGATGGCGAAAGTGCCGCCGAGGGCGAAGTCGGCGCTGTTGCCGGTGAAGTACGCGGCGGTTTCGGTGGTCGTCTGACGGATGGTGTTATTGCCGGACGAGTCGGAGATCAGGTCCGAGAGCGTGAACGCGTCGGAGGCCATCGAGGCGACGACGAAGATGGTCTGCGCGGAGGTGTTGAGGATGGCGGCGTTGTTGGAGAAGATCAGGTCGCCGCCGGAGGCCCCGCCGTCGAACCGGACCGCCGGTCCGCCGGCGATGGCGGTTCCGCGGAAGGTGGGCGTCGTCTGGATGTTGACGTTGACGCCATGCACCTGTTCAGTCCACGCGGTGATGGTCGTGCCTTCGCCGCCGCTCGTCAGGCCGGTGTCAGCGGAAAGCCGGTACGTCAGATTCGCGCTGGCGACGCTCGGCAAGGTCGCGGCGCCGAGCGGCGCGGCGGTCCCGGCCAAGCCCAGACCTGCCAGCAACGTCGTCCGGATCAACGTGTTCATCCTGTTCATGGTGCATCTCCTTCAAGGTGCGGTGCGGTTTCATTATCCTCTTCGATCGACGGCGCGGCGGTCGCGGTCAGCTTGCTCGCCCGGCCGATCACATCCAGTTCACGGTACACGGAAGGCCCCAGATGCTTGCCGAACGGCTCGTCGTCATGGAAGACGAATCGAACGGCGACGATGCCGCGCGCCAGCGGGCGACCGTCGCGCGATTCGACGACGACCTGCCGCTCGAACACGCCGCGCGAGTCGGGGGAGTTGTCCGGCAGCCGGACCTCCGTGAGCGGCACGAACGCCGCGTCCCCGATGGTGCGGACCAGCACGCTGTAAACCTGTCCGTCGCGGTTGGGCCAGCAGCCGGTGAGACTTTCGATGCGGTCGATGTCATAGCCCCATGGCGCATCGTCGCTCGAAAAATGCCAGGTGATCGACCCGCCGTCGAGCGTGGACCAGCTTCCGTGCGTATCGCTGACGTTGGCGCTGTCCCAGACCACCGGACCGTCGGTCAATGCGTCGATCGACTGATTGGTGAACACGCCCGTCGCCGCCGCCCCTTCGCCCAGCTCGCGCGTCGCCGCGGCGGTCTGAAGCAGATCGTCCGCGGCGACCTTGAACGTGTTGAGGCGCGAGAGCGGACTGATTCGGCTCGTGATCAATTGCGCATCACAGAGCACCGGCAGCGTGATCGCCTCCGGCGACAAGCGACCCGCCGTCAGCGCCGTCAAAGCGCCCTCCGACAGTTCGTGCTCCGCCCCCGTCGCCTCGCGGATCAACACCCGACCCGCCAGCACGCGCACCTGCACGCGATCCAACTCGTCCACCGTCGCGACAAAGCGCGTGCCCAGGTCCACCACCGACGCCCCGCCCGGCAGGTCCAGCGTGAACCCGTGCGCCGCCGCCGGCACGTACACGCTCAGCGTGCCCGACGCCAGACGGCCGCGATTGGAGCCCGTCATCGCCAGTTCGCCCGGCCCGATCAGGTCCGCCACCGCCGTCGAACGGAACATCACCTGTGCCGTCCCCGCCGCCAGACGAATCGGCCCGCTCAGGTCCGAGCCCAACGCGTACTCCGCATCCGCGAACCGCGCGTCCGCCGAAACATCCGACAAAATCGCAAAGTTCCGCGCCGCGGCGGAATCGGATTTGGGATTGCGAATTGCGGATTGCGGATAGGGCAGCACAAAGACCATCACCAGCGCGGCGGCGAGCGCCACCAATGCCGCGATCGCCGCCTTGAAGCTGATCCCTGATCCCTGACCCCTGAACCCTTTTGCGTACCAGACGCTTCGCGGCGAAGCGCCGCTCAGCGTCGGCGTGGGCTCGCTGCGGGCGTCTTCCGCATCCCCCCACGCCGACGCTGAGCCCGCCTTGGGGCGAAGCGTCTGGTCCCGCGTGAGCGTTTCAATCATCATCCGCCGATGCCACACGAGCATCGCGAATCGCTCGCGCCGCTGCGCATCGCCGGCGAGCAGGGCGTTGAGCTTCTCGATCGTCTCCGCATCGCGCTCGTCCGACAGATACGCCATCGCCGCCTCGATCAGCGGCGCGTCCGCTTCGTCAAACGTCGGCAGCGACAGGCGGGGGGTCATGCTCATGACCGCACCTCGCCGCTGATGCGCCGGCGGAAGCATTCGAGCAGCGCCCGATGCGCCCGCGTCAATGCGACCTTGATCGTATTGGCGCTGCGGCCCATCGCCGCCGCCAGCGCTTCCCCGCTCAGATTCATCCGGTAGCGATGCTCGATGAGCTGGCGATGATAAGGCGACAACTCGTCGATGCATCGTCGGATCGCGCCCTGCGTCTCGCCCGCTTCCAGCGCGTCGAGCCGATCGAGCGGCGCTTCGAGCAGGTCCAGCACCTCGCTGTTGAGCACCGCCGGCCGCGCCGCGTCGTGACGCAACAGGTCGATGGCGATGTTCCGACCGGTCGTGCGGAGCCAGCGGCGCAGATGCACCTCGTTCTCGATCGAATCGCGATGATCCAGCGCCCGCACGGACAGTTCCTGAAGCACATCCTCCGCCCGGTGAAAGTCGCCCACCACCATGTCGATCCGCGCTAAAATCGCCGCCCGGTCCGACAGCAGAACGGACACGATCTGTTTTTCCGTGACGGACATGATCCGGTTTGGCTCCAGGCGCGCAAAGAGTCACCTTTATATACGGCCGCGGCGTCGGCGGCGGTACATGCCCATGAAAAAACCTGCCGACGCATCCACCGGCCGGCTTCAAGCATTTGTCGGTCCGTGCGTTATCGCTTGCGGCGCCCGATCAGCCCCGCCATCAGCATCAATCCCGCCGGCAGCGCCGCCGGCGTGGGGATCAAGAGGGCGATCTGGTGCAGGCCCAGATAGTTGTAGTCGATGCTGTGGCCCTGCTGATTGAGGATCGTGCCGAAGGAGCCGTTGAGCGTCGTGTAGTCGGCGAGGATGATCACCATGCCGCTCAGCGACGTCGTGATGTTCAAGACGCTTGAAGCGCCGAGCGTCAGGGTGCCGTTGACGCTGATGCGGTCGGCCACGCCGCCCACCTGTTCGAACAGGTATTCGTTGTTGAGGTTCAGCGCGCCATTCATGGTGAACGTGCCCGGCGAATCGCCCGGCGCGATCGTTCCGTTGACCGTCAGACTCGACGCCGTGATCGACCCGACGCCGCCGAGCGTCGCGCCGCCGCTCACGGCCCACGGCCGATCGCTGGTGATGCCCGTGTCCAGCAGCAGCTTGCCCGCGCCGACCGTGTTGGTCGACCCTTCGCCGGTCCACGTCTTGCTCGCCCCCGAAATCGTCCATGTGCCCCCGTCCAGCTTGTTGAACGCGAACACGCCGGTGACGTTGCCCGAGAGCGTGCCGTCGCCGGCCCCGCGGAGATTGAGCGTGTGGTTCCCGGCGAACGCGGCGTTGACAGCCCCGCTGATCGTCATCGACCCGGCGAGCGATTCGAGCGTGAGCTGCGCGTTGGCGTTGTTGGACACCGCGCCGCTCCAGGAGTTCGTGCCCGAGAGGTTCTGCAGGTACGTGGTGTTGACGGTCTCGCCCACGACGCTGATGTTGTTGGAGAGGATCAGCTTCGTGGCCGTGCTCGTAATGTTCGTCACGCCCGCCGTCGAACCCAGCGCGGTGCTGGAGGCGATGATCAGGTTGCCGTTGGACGCGGTGGTCGTGCCGGCGTAGGAGTTGTTGCCGCCGAGGGTCAGCGAGCCGGAGCCCGAATGCGTGAGGGCGCCGGAACCGGAGATGTCGTTGTTGACGGTCAGCGAATTGGACCGGTTGAAGGTCAGCGTTCCGTTGTCGGTCACATTGCCGGTGCCGAGCGACCCGGTCGTGCCGCCGTTGCCGATCTGAAGTGTGCCGGCGGAAATCGTCGTCGCGCCATAGCTGTTGCCGCCGGTGAGGATCAGCGTGTTGGCGGCCGACTTCGTCAGCGAACCCGAGCCGGAGATGGCGTTGCTCACGGTGATGTTGTCGGAGCGGTTGAAGGCGAGGATGCCGTTGTCGGTGACGGAGCCGGTGCCCAGCGTGCCGATCGTTCCGCCGTTGCCAATCTGGAGCGTGCCGGCGGTGATGGTCGTCGTGCCGGTGTAGGAGTTGGCGCCGGTGAGGATCGTCGTGCCCGAGCCGAGTTGGATCACGTTGCCGAGCGTGCCGGAGATGGCGTTGGCGACGGTGATGGAATCGGAGCGGTTGAAAGTCAACGTGCCGGTGTTGGTGACCGCGCCCGTGCCGATCGAGCCGGTCGTTCCGCCGTTGCCGACCTGAAGCGTGCCCGACGAGATCGTCGTCGCGCCATAGCTGTTATTGCCGGTGAGCGTGACGGTGTTCAGGGCCGACTTGGTCAGTGCGCCGGTGCCGGAGATGTCGTTGGCGATCGTCACATTGTCCGAGCGGTTGATGTTGAGCGTGCCGTTGTCGGTGACCGCGCCGGTGCCGAGCGTGCCGACGGTGCCGTTGTTGCCGATCTGCAACGTGCCGGCATTGATCGTCGTCGTGCCGTAGGTGTTGGTCGCCAGCAGCGTCAGCGTGCCCGCCCCGCCCTTGACGAGGTTCAGGGCGCTGGCGCCGGAATTGATGTTGCCCGAGAAGGAGTTGGCGGAGGCGTTGTTGACGGTGAACGTCGAGGCCGACCCGCCGTTGTTGGTGATGAGCATGCTCATCGTCGTGCCGTCATTGACAAGCCCGGCAACGGTCTGATTGCGGGCGTTGAGGTCGAACGTCGCCGTGCCCACGTTCGTCCCGTTGCCCAGATGCAGCGTCGTCCCGGTGGGCAGTCGGTCGTTGCCGACGTCGATCTTGAGCAGGCCGACGACGATGTTCGTCGCGCCCTTGTACGTGCTCACGCCGCTGAGAATCGTCGTGCCGGTGTTGTTGCGGACGTTGAGGTCGACGGTGTTGGCGCCGTCGCTGATGACGCCCGTGACGGTCAGCGAGCCGGCGTCGGCTCCGATGCGCGTGTTGGCGACGTTGGACAGAAGAATGTTGCCGTCCCAAATGTTGTCGCCGGTCTTGGTCTGAAGCGCGCCGATGTTGTTCGTGCCGGTCCCGGCGATAGTCAGACTCTCGCCGGTGACGGTGATGTTGCCTTGCAGCTCCAGCCGGGCGCCGGAGCCGACGGTCGTGCCGCCGACCGTCGAGCCCAGGGCGGTGTTGGACTGGATGTTGAGCACAGCCGTGCTGCTCAGTGCGATCGCGCCGTTGAACGAGTTGTTGCCCGAGAGCGTGGTGGTGCCGGCGGTGAGCGTCGCGCCGCTCATGCTGCTGATGTTGCCCGAGAGGTTGGCCGAGCCGCCCGACACGCCCAGCGTCGACATGTTGGTGATGTTGGCCGAGTCGGTGTACGTGCCGCTGGAGACGGTGACGGAGCCGGAGCCCGAGTGCAGTCCGGTGACGTTGACGGTGCCGCCGGCGACGCTGACGTTGCCGTTGCCGGAGAAGGCATTGGTGAGATTGAGGATGCCGCCGGTGGCGGAGATGTTGCTGGTGCCGGAGAACGCGCCGGTCAGGTTCAAGGTGCCGTTGGAGACGGTGGTTTGTCCGGAGTAGCTGGCGGTGCCGGAGAGTGTCAGCGTGCCGCCGGCGGTGGAGCGGGTCAGGGCCAGCGTCCCGCCGCCCGAGCCGTCCTGAAGCGTGCCGGCGTAGGTGAACGTGCCGCTGCTGTTGTTGATGGTCAGCGTGGCGTTGCTCGCGCCGCCGTTCTCGACGATGCTTGTCCCGACGGTCGCGCCGGTGTCGATCCCGGCGATGGCGACGCTCGTGCTGTTGAGCTGAAGCGTCTTGGTGTTGGCATTGGACCCGAAGTCCACCGCCTTGCCGTTGAGTGCCGCGGTGTTGCCGATCTTGACCGTGCCGTTGTTGAGCACGAGCGTGTTGTTGTACAGGTTGGCGCCGTTGAGTTCGAGCGTGCCGGTGCCGTTCTTGTTGACGGTGCCGATGCTCGAGGCGAAGTTGCCATTGACGATGATCGTGCCGGTGCCGTCGAATTGCTGCGTGCCGTTGGAGGAGTTTTCCCGGCTCAGCACGCCGTTGAACGTCAGCGTGCCCGAGCCGTTGTTGGTGTACACGGGCGCGCTGAGGTTGCCGATGTTGACGTTGAAAATCTGATTGGTGGTCACGCCGGCGTTGATCGTGATGCCCGGCCCGAACACCGTCGTGTCCAGCACCAGCTTCGATCCGCCGAAGGTGTACGCCGCCGCGCTGGACGTGTCGAAGACGATCTGTCCAATGATGCGATTGGCATCCACGGTGATCGCGGTGTTGCCGTTGCCGGCGTTATTGAAGGTGGCGATGTTGGTCGTCTGCCCCGAGGTGGTCGAGACGCTGGTGATCCCCGGCGCCGCGCCGCCGGACCAGTTGGTACCCGTCGCCCACAGCCCGTCCGTCGTGCCGTTCCACGTCTGACTGGCCGCCTGTGCCAGTGATGGAACCATCACGAGCGTACACCACACCCAACGCCCAAACCGACGCTGACTGCCGTCCATTCGAATTCTCCTGCGCGAGCGCCTCTGCCTCAATGCAACAAAGTGATCGTTCCAACGCCTCACCCCGCACAAACGCCTCTGCGGGGCTCACATATCAATTTACCGCGAGAAATCATTTCGTCACCAAAAATCCGGGCAATAATTTTTGATACAGCGCAAGCCGAGTATCGACAGTCGCTTGGACGCGATAAGGATTCACCCGCATCGGCGATCGCCGAATCGGCCGACCGGGCGTGCCATCGACCCGCTCGGCTTTACCGGTCAATGCGATTCGCCGCACAGAGCGTCAAGTTCGTGTTCGATGGCGGCGAGATTGCATGTGTGAAATATCGACCATGTCGCGACGCCCAAGAGCCAAAGACCGATGACCAGCGCGTCGGGGCCGCCAATGGACAGCAATAGGGTAACGCACAGAACGAGGGCGATTTGCAACGGGATTGCCGGGAAGGAGGTGACCTCCACCGCCGCTCCATCGGACTTCGCGACCACCTTCCCTGAAACCTGCAATTGCCAAATCGACGAATTCAGTTGAACGGTGAATGCGTCTTGCGTCAGCCATCCCGCGAGCGGGCGACCGGATTCCGTTCGCTGCCTCCGGAACGTCGTGATCGGCTCGACATGCGCCGCGAGCCGCTCCATGAACTGATCAACCGTCAGTCGCGTTTGCCGCACCCGTATTCGGTAGAGGATTCCCATGTGATTGACTGCATCAGGGCACGAGGGTTGCACTGTCGAGTTCCCGTTGGATTTCATCGAGGCGGGCGCGTTCGTATGACGCATCGCGAATGGATCCGCCGAAGAGCCCGAACGGTGTGTTGTAGTCGCGCGCGGTGATGCGGATGCGGGTGTCGGACGTGTCAACGGCGTCGATGACGATGTCGGTGTCGATGCTGGCGGGGGCGCCGCGGTAGTCGATGATGTTCACGACCCATTGTGCGCCGGTGTTGGGTTCCTTATGGCGCACGAAGCGGGGGCTGCCGGTAATGGCGGGTGCGACGGTGCCGGCAGGGGGCGAAGCGAGGGCGAGAAATTCGTCCATCAATGGATTGCCCGGTCCGGCGATCGCGCCCTGGAACGCTTGCGATGGATACATGCGGCGGACGGTCTGAACGACCTGCGCATAGGGCTTGTTCACGATGACGGACGTCGCGCACCCGGCGGCGAACAAGCATGCGAACAAAATAATCAGCGGCAGCGCGGCGCGGGAAGCCATGAAGCATTTTAGCTTGATCGATTCAGTGGCGTGAAGCAGTGACGTGGCGCAGGTCGACGACCTGTCCTGCGACACGGTTCGAACTCGAGTGATTGAAGAGTTAGAACGTGTGTGAGAAGATCATTGATCGACGAGCCGCGACCGTTAGGGAGCGGTCGAAACAGGTAACAACGGGTGGCGCCGTGACCGCGCCCTGACGGTCGCGGCTCGTTAAACTCCGCCTTCTCACACACGTTCTAAGAACCAAAAACGCGATCAACAACATCACGCCAGCAACAATCATGGAAAATCTCGACGAGTGAGTCTTCATGGGCGCTACCGTTCAATTTCGTCGATCCGGGCTCACACGCGTTCGTAGATACGATGATAGGCAATGACGCTCAATTGCACTTCACGCGGTCGGCGATTCGTTTGAATTTTCGTGATTCACATCCGGTTGGAGCGGAACAGAATTTGCCTCGTCGTGAATCGTCAGTATGCAATTGCGTCGTTCGGCGCACAGGTGTTTCGTAATTCGCGCACCGGAAAGGCAAATTCGCCTCCGGTGTGCGCGCGTTTCTGTAAGTCCTTGATTGATCGCGCACGGTCGTGTCGGGGCCTCCCCGGCGGTGCGCACGGGCGCGCCCGTGCGCGCGGGAAGTGCAGGATCAGGGCAGGAATATGCGGTTTTTGAGGCGGGAACGGGGGCGCACGGATAGGTTGAAAAACGCAAGAGTCGGCGCACGAGTGCGCGGGCGAGTGAAGTGGTGAAGTGGTGAAAAATGGCATGGCGATCGCCACTTCGCGATATCGCCAAATCGCCATATGGGAGTGCGGGGCGGTGCCCCGCCGCTAAACGGGATAGCCGGCGGCGTGGTTGCTCGGGAGGGGGCGGGCGAGTTCGGGGCGGGTGGTGAGGTAGCGCATCAGGTCATCGCGGGAGACGGGTTGGTTGCCGATGCGGGCGATGGCGAGGGCGGCGGCGGCGGAGCCGAGGTAGCCGGCCTGATTGAGCGTCGCGCCGGTGGTGAGCATCAGGGTGGCGGCGGAGAGGAAGGCGTCGCCGGCGCCGACGGGGTCGACGGCGTGATGGGCGAGGGCGGGCAGGTACTCGCTGCGGAGACGCGAAGTGAAGTAATCGGCCACTTCGGTTTCGCGCGGACGGAAGAGCACGCATCCGCGACGGCCCATGGTCACGGCAAGGTTGGGCGTGCGAAGCTGTTTCATGAGCGACATGGCGGCGGCGGGGAGGGATTCGTCGTTGTTGCCGAGGATGCCGCGCAGTTCGCGTTCGGTGGGTGTGAGCAGGTCGGCCTGCTGCATGGCGAGCAATGTGCGGCGGGGGCCGGAGACGTCGCCGGTGATGATGGCGACGTGCGGGCGGAGCATGGGCATGAGCTTTTCGAGGAGGGCGGTGGTGATCGTGCCATACCCGAAGTCGGCGAAGATCACGGCGTCGAGGTCGTCACGCAGATCGTAAAGCGCGGCTTCGAGGCGACGCTGGGCGGTCGTATCGAGGGGCTGCGCGGCGGCGCGGTCGACCTTGAGCAGTTTCTGAGAATCGACGAGAAACCGCTGTTTTGTCGGAAGATTCCGGCGGGTCGGCAGCGTGGTGTGGCGGATATGCGCGGCCTCAAGCCGGGCGATCAGCTCGGCGGAGTCGGCGTCGTCGGCGAGGGTGGTGAACAGGTGCGCGGTGGCGCCGAGGGCTTTGATATGCGCGGCGATGATGGCGGCCCCGCCGAGGTACGTCGCCTCGTCGAGCGGACGCACCGAGAGGATCGGCGCTTCGCCGGCGACGTCCATCGCATCGCAGAAGACGTAGCGGTCGAGCAGGGCGTCGCCGATGATGGCGACCTTCTTGCCGACGAACGACCCGCTGATCGTGCGGCGGAGCGAGACGACATCGACGCCCCATCGCTGACAGCAGGCCGCGAGGCGACGGGCTTCGCCCGCACCGTCGGCAGCGACGGCCGATTCGAGCAGGGCGGTGGACGAGTAGACGACTTCGCCGGAGGAATAGATGACGCGCCCGCCCTGCGACTCGACGAGATGCTTCTCAGCGAGGAATCGCGGGTCGGCGGAGTGCTCGTATTCCTTGCCCTTGACGTATACATGCGGGGCGAGGGAGCGGATGATCGGCTCGGCGGTGGGGTCGTCGGCGATGACGACGTGGTCAACGAACTCGAGGGCGGCGAGCGATTCGGCGCGAAGCTCCTGCGGGACGTAGGGGCGCATGCCGTCGGATTTTTCGATGGCGTCGTCGCCGGTGAGCGAGACGATGAGGATGTCGCCCTGCTGTTTGGCGAACTGGAGGTAGCGGACGTGGCCGGGATGGACGATGTCGAAGCAGCCGTGACAGAGGACGAGCGTCCGCTGCTCGGGGGCATAGCGGGCGCGCAGGGCGGCCAGGTCGGCGACGGGCACGAGTTTGCGAAGCACGTCGAGCTTCATGCCATTGCTTATCGGCTCATGAAATGGATCGCGCATAAAAAAGCCGAGGCACACGGGCCTCGGCCATGAGGGGGGCTCAAAGGGATTGCACGCTTAGAAAAGCTGTGCATCGTCGATCAGCGCGTTGACGGCTGCGTCGAGTTTGCCGGGCGTTTCGTATTCGCCGCTCTGGATCTCGGAGCGGACGCGATCGACCAGGTCGTGACGCACATCGGGCAGATCCGAGAGTCGGGCCAGGAGTTGGGCCGCCGCGGAGACTTCGACGCTGTCGCCGGGACGGGGGGTCGAGCCATTGAGGTTCGTCCCTTGTTCCGCCGCCCGTCGCGCCGCGATGCGCGAGAGGGCACTACCTTGCGTACCGATTGAGTTGATGTCCATGACAATCGTCCCTGGGTTCAAAAGGAGGGTCTCCCGCCGTGGAGGTCTGTCGCGGCCGCATCCTTGCGGCCAGTAGTCACACGCATATCTCTCTGCACCATATATCGTACATCCGCGCCGCCGGGCTTGAGCGTGCACACGTTCTGAACCATCGTCGTATGTTGCTCATTACATTGGCTTTGCACCAAAACATGCCAATTTGACGCCTTCCGTTCCGCGTCCGATATTTACGTTTCGTCCATTCCGAAATACACTACATTTGCCATCTTCTCCATCTTAACGCCACAAGTCCGAAAACGCGCGATCGGCGTTCGCCAAAATCCGATAACCGAGGCGGGCAAAACGCGGTTGCGAGGTTGTAGCGGCGCGATCAAAATGTCCAAATGTGACGCATTTTGTCCAAAACATATGGCGCGTAGGATCGCCCCGACCGTTGGCCGGGGCATTTTTGTTGGTCTGTCGAACGGGCCTTAAAGGCCGTTCGGGGGCACTTCAAAGCCCGCACGTGTGGAAGCCGTGCGGGGTGTGAAAGGCCGCCGAGCCGTTCACCTGTTCGTCACGGCAAATCGTCCCTCCCCGGCCGCTCCGTCTGGTGCGTCGTACCGTCCGGATGAACCAGGTTGTAGTTGTCGCCGGTGTGGACGGTGATGTTCGTCGGTTTCAAGTCCTGCATGTTGATGTATCGCGGGCCTCGTTTCAGACTTTCGTTGACACGGTCTTCAAGGTTGATTGCCGGGCGTATTCCGAATTGGCTGGTGTTCATCTCCGCTTCGGTCAACGCGCCATGGATGGCCTCGGCGGAAGTCGAATCGACGGACATTGAGCGGTCGAATCCTTCGATCGCTTGATTTACGTAATAGGGCGTAATCTCGCCGCGCCGCTGCGCCTCGTTCAACACACGAATCATCGTTGCCCTGGCGGCGTCGCGTTCGATTGCATTCACATCGGACGATTGAATCGCCGCCGTTTTTGCCTCTTCCTGTTTCGCCAGCAAGTTCAGACGCTGAATATCGCCGGACAAGCCCGACCGCGTATTCTGTTCGATGATCAGGTCCGTTCGATCCTCCGCCGCATTGACTGCGCCGACTTTGGCGAAGAAATCCTTTTCGATTTGCGGGTCGGTAAGCTTCGCGATGATCGGCAACGCCTCAGCTCCTCCGATCTGCTCAAGCTCCGCACGCGATATCTTCCCAGCCCGGTATGCGGCGGTGATCTGTTTAATGCTCCCGATCAGATCGTCGCCGGTGATGCCTTCCCGTGAAAGAATCTTCCTCCCGTCCGGTGTCCCTGCGCCACGCAACGCGATGACCAGCCGCGCCAGTCCGGTCGTCGCCTGGTCGTTGGGAATATCGAGTCCCGTCACGGCGGCGACCATGCCCGTCGATTCGCCGGCATCGAGGCCGCCGACCGCTGAGCCGATCGAATTGAATTTGCCGATGAGCGGGCCAAGCTTGGCGGGGTCCGGCTCGCCCGCTTGTTTGATCGCTTCGTTGAGCAGGTTCGACGCCTTTACGGGGTCTTTCGTCGCATTGAAGAGCGTGCCGAGCGGGTCGGCCAGCGATGTCAATGGCGCTTCGGTAATCTGCCCTTGCGCTGCGGTGAGCATGACGAGCTGCTGAATTTGCTCCTTTGATGCGTTGGGGAACCGGCTTGTTATGAGCGTTTGCGCTCTGGCGACCTCCGACTGACTGCGGCCGGATAGAGATGACGCCTCATCGAGAAACGCGATGTCTTCCGGCGACTCGAATCCGCTCAGCGCAACAAGATCAAGCCGCGCGTCCGCCGCACGGCGCGTCTTTTCCGCATTCTCTTCGAGCAGGCGATTGTTTTCCTCCAGCATCGAGTTGTAGCGCTCGAGCAAAGCGTTAATGCCAAACCCGCCGATGAACACGGAAGCCAAGCCAGTGACCTGCGTCGTCGCTCCTTCGACGATGCGCGACCAAAGCCCGGTCTTCTCCGCTGTTCGCTCAGTCTCATCACCGACAACGCGCGTCGAGGCGGCAAGCCGCTCGGCTTCGCGCGATGCGTCTTTCGTTACCGCGCTTGTTTGCGCCGTCGCCTGGGACAGTTGCTCGTTGTCGCGCGTGGTCTCCTTCGCCGCCTCGCCGCTATCTTTGACTTCTTCCTTTAGACGCGTTTGATCGTTGACGGCGCGGTCCATCCCCTGGCCGTCATAGTTGATCTTTACGTCTTGCTCGATTGGGTTCGGCATGGCGTCGAATCTCTCAGCGCGTCGTACTGTCACCGCTCTTGACCGCTCGATCGGTCACGAAGTCACGCAGATGCGCCTTGTCGATGCCGAGCGCTTCGGCGTCGTGGCGCGTGAAGGTTTGGCCGGTCAGATATTCGCCGACGTTCTGCGTGAGTTGCACGATGTCGCTGGGGTTTATTTTGTCGGGCGTCTTGCGTTTCATGATGGCCTTTCAGTCAAGACTGTGAGGGCGATTCAAGCCCCGCCGCCGGTGAGTGTCCCCCCTGCGGGGATAATGAAGGTGGTGGTGCCGGTGCGGCGGCGGGGTTGTGAGTCGTCGTCGATCAGGCGTATTGGGCGAAGAGCAGCCCGCGATCGGCCGCATTGGGCGACGACTCCACGAGCCGGCGTCCGATGACCACCGCCGCCAGGAACGTGCCCGCCGCACCGTCGCCGGCCGTGCCCTGAAGCTGAAGGTAGCGCTGCCGCGTCTTGTGCAGGTCGATGCCGAAGACGAACGTCTTGCCGTCGTCGTTCGCGCCCGGCTTCGTCGTCGAATCCTTGACCAGCGACGGCGTACCGCCGAGCGTCGTGGCGTTTGTTTTCGTGTCAGATTCCATCACCTTGAGCACCGCCGCCGTCGCGTCGATCGAGCCGAGCACGCCGACGAACTCAAGGTAGTCGCAGCCGGGGAAGTCCGTCTTGTCGATGACCTGTGCGGCGAAGGCCGCATCGTCTTTGATCGCGGCGGGCAGGATCGCCCCCTGAATCTTCGTGTTCTGTAGTTCGTTGAGCATGGGGAATGTTTCCTAGATATTTTCTGGAAAGTTTCCTAGAAACTTTCAGGGATGGTTCATGAAAGCCCGGCGGGGAACGCTCCCCGCCGGACCTGGACAAAGAGACGATTACGCCGCCGGCGTGATGAGGCCGACGATCGGTCCGGCCTCCGTCGCCGTGCCGAGCGAGTGATTGGCCACGGCATGGCGCTGCGTGCCCAAAACGGCAACCTGCCGCTCAATAAATCTCACGTCGTTGCTCTGTTCGATCGTCAGTTCTTTGCGCACGCCGTGCGTCGAGCTGAGGCGAAGATCGCCGTATGCGGCGCACACCTGGCTGTTGCCCTGCGTGCCCGGCATCGACTGCGTGATCTCGACCTGGTCGCCCAGGAACATCAGCGATCGCCGGCCTTCGATCTCGGCGCTGGTGGTCCCGCCCTGGCTGAGAATGATCTTGGCCATCACCGTCCAGTAGAACTGCGACGACACGTACCACTTGCCGTTCCGCTGCGCGTAGCGCGGGGCACGGCCCTTGACCTTCAGGAAGTCATCGAGCACAAGCGATCCCCACCCCGCCCCGTTGGCCCCCGTGCCGAGCACCAGGCCGCCGCCGTCATCGACGCCGTTGATCGCCACAAGGCGCGTCGTCAGGCCCTGCACATCCAGATACGTCGGCGTGCCGTCACCGATGAACCCGGCATCGTCGAGCGCCTCGGCGAACGCCTGGCCGATCTCCAGTGCGATCAGCTCGCCCACGGCCACCGCCGCGTCTTCGCCGAGCGACTTGGGATACAGCGTCAGCGTGTTCCATTCATCGGCGTTGAGGTCCACGGTCGCATATTTCGGGTCACTCCCCGTGGCGGCGACGTTGCGGCCGGTCTTGAACACCGTCAAGCCGCTCGTCCGCCGCTGGAAGGTCAAACGGTCAGAAGTCATCGGCATCGGGAAAGCGTTGGCCGCGAATACGCCGAACTCCTCCACGAGCCGCTGCACGCGGTTCGAGTATTCGATGGGCGTGCCGATCGTGGCCGGGTCGTCGCCCATCGCACGCTCGAACACATCCTTGAACTCGGCTTTGAGCGCACCCAGCGCCCGCGCATCGCCGCCGATCTTGGCCAACACATACAGGCCGAATCCGCGGGCTTCCTCTTCAGAGTGGAACGCGATGCCGCGATAGCGCCCGCGATCGTCGTAGACCGTGCGGCGGATCGCTTCGAGCTTGCGCTCGATCGTCTGCGGCAGGCCCTTCATCTGCTCTTCGAGCTGAGCGACGGCGCTCTTGATCTTGTTGCCTTCCGCGAGCTGCGTTTTCACTTCGTTGAAAAGCTCGCGGGTTTCGTTGTCGAGTGTCATCGTCGGAGGCATGAGATTGTCCTTATCACGCGCTTCGTGCGAGCACGTCGCGCAGCATGGTTTTGAGTGACTGGCCCTCTGAATCCGGCGACGCGTCGGGCGCGTCATCGTCATCGCCGTGGATGCCTTCGTAGAAGTCCGCACCGCTCAAGCCCGCGTGGCCGTACGCTTCGATGGCATCCTCAACCGCCGCGTACAAGTAGCCGCCTGGGCCTGCGGTCAGAATCTCTTTCACAACCGTTTCAATCTGCGCTCGAAGCTCCTTTGAAACCCCGTCGCCGTCGCGCTTGCCGGCGCTCCGCACGAGCGCGTCCGCGTTGGCGGGAATCTCCACCGCCGACACTTCGAGCAGGTCCGCCCCGGTGAAGTGGCGGATCATTTTCGTCTCGCCGTCGATCGACACCGGCCGCATCTCCCATGAGCGCGTCATGAAGCCGACGCTGAACGTCCGCACGGCCTTGTTGACGAAGCGGAACCACCAGGCATCGGCCAGCGCATCACCCGCCGGAAGAAACTGCGCCGTGCCGATCAAGCCTTCCTTCGTGATCTTCACGTCGGCCCAATGGCCGATCGAAGTCGGGCTTCCGTCCGGCGCGCCGTAGACATGCTGCGCCATGAACTTCGGATTGAGCATGAAGCGATCGAGCGACTTGGCGAACGCGGAGGGCAAGACGACTTCGCCGTAGCGATCAATCGAGTCGTTCGAGAGCAGGCCCGTCACCTGACGCTTGCTCTCATCGATGCCGCGCACCTCGCCGATGACGATGCCGCGATCGCCGACCGCCGGGGCGAGCGTGCGATCGTGGTAGTCGAGGATCTGAAGCGCGGCATCAATGTACTTGCTGGTTCGGTTCATCGCTGGCATCCTTGCCTTTGATCGTGGCGGTTGTGTCGGCCTGGTGGTCGTGGTGCATGAGCTGCTCGTAGGTCAGGAAGCCCCGCGTTGCATAGCGGGCGAGCACGGCCTTGAGCGTGTCGCCGGGGAATCGTGATATCGCCAAGCAACCGCAGTTGACGGACTGACCCGCTGAGAGCGACGCGTCTTTTGGATGGTCACAGGTTTCCCCGGTGCCGACGATCGTAAAGCGGTCGCCGTTGGGAATCGGCATCGCCATCGTCTGGCGCTGCGTCGCGGCGTGGGCCGGTCGGCCGGTTTCCTTGCGCGACCAGAGCCACGACTTGAGCGGTACGCCCGCCTGCTCTCGGCCTTCGTGTCTCGATTCCTCCAGCGCCGCACTGACTTCCGTCCGCGCGATGTTCGCCGCACGTCGGCCCGCCGCATCCTTAAAGACTTCCTTCACACGTTTCGCCAGGTCGGCGCGGCCTTCGCCGGCGTCGAGTCCCTCGGCGAGCGTTTTGGCGAGCTTGCGCTGTGTGGTCTTGTTCGTCCCCGTAACGCGCACTTCGCGCCGCCGCATCTTCGCCACGACGCGTTCATCGCGCATGTTGAATTTGCCAGGTTTCGCTCCGCCCTGAGCGTCGGCCGCTTCCTGCATCGACTGCTCGCCGCCGAGTCGATAGCTATCGCGGATGATCGGCCGCATCTTCGCCAGAAGCTTGCCGTTGGCGGGAACAATATCGAAGACGATATTGGTGACTATGTCGCGCCGCTCAATGTCCGACAACGCCTTCACGCCGATCTCCGGCACATACTGATTGAGCCGTGCGAGCGTCTCGGCGCGCAGCTCGAAGTTGTGGCGCTTGAGCTTGCTATATGCCAGACGCTCAAGCCCCGCCCAACTTGCACGCCAACGCATCCAGATGTGACCGAGCAAATCATCCGCCTTCGTGACCGCTTCATCATCGAATGACCGATCATCCATCGTCGCGTCGTCGATCGGCTCTGCGCCTGTCCCATCGTTCTTGCCGGGCGTTGAATCCTCGGCAACGTCCACAAGAGCAATCGGTTTGAACCATGTATTGCCGTAGGTGACTTCCTCGAACGGCGCGCCGGACGCGCGGATGATCTGGTTGAGCGGCACGCCCATTTCAAACCATGTCTTGAGCGACTGCGTCATCGCAAGCATGGCCTTCTGCACCGCCGGAATGCCCGATGAGTCGAACCACGCGTAGAGCTTCCGACGCGAACGGCTGGCCGCTTTGGATGCGGAGCGATAGCCGAACGTCACACGTTCATCGATCGCCAGCCGACGCGTCGAAGCGTTGGCGGCGGCAAGCGACCGATCGCCTTCAAACCGTCGCAACACGCCGATCGTCCATTCCTCCGCGAGCCAGACGCCGCGCGGAAGAATTGTTCGCACCCAAAAGTTTTGCTCCGCACTATCACTGTGCGCGTAGTTGCTGTCTTCGTAAAAACCACACACCGGCGGCGGCACGTTGAAGACGGCGCAAATATCCACTCGGCTCATCGCCTTCAGCTCGCTGAATTCCATGTCGGCGAAGTCGGCGCCGAGTTGCTTCCAGTCCATCCCACCGCCGAGCACCAGATAATTGCGTCGATTCTCCACGCCCTGATTGAACTGCCGAAGCTCATCAGTAATATCTCGACGATCATCTTTCGTCACCGTCATCGTCGGCGGGAACACGAACGCACCCGATGGCGTCACGCCGTTATCGAGCGATGACTCATTGGCGATGTCGGCTTTCCAATACTGCGCGATCGCAGACATGGCGGCTTTGCGCGGGCTCAACCCTTCAAAGGGACAATCCGGCGATTCGTAGTCCGGGTCGATGATCGTCCAGACTTCATCGACGGGGATGGTCATCTGTCGCCCGCGCAAAGCGCCGGCGGCGCTGTAACGCCAGCCGGTGAGTTTGCCCGTCGAACGATCAACAATCGGCTTCATCTGGAGCGGGTTGATCGGAATAACGGAGAGCGGCCGACCGATCGAATCAAGCTCAAGCCACCAATGCACGCGGCCGAACAGGTCCAGATACGCCGATGTGTGCGACCAAAAGGCGCGCGCCGTCATGTTCGGGTTCGGCTGTTCGGTGAGCGCCGACGCGGGGCCGCTTTCGACGATCTTGTCTTCGCCCGTCGATATCATCAGCGGCAAGCCGCCGATCGCTTTGGCCTTTTCGCGCACACACGCATAAACCACCGCGACGCGGCTGTACGTCTGCGACGGGCGCGGATGACGAACGGCCCCCAGCCCCATCGTCATCGCACGATACACGTCCGCGTCCGACTGCGGCGATGCGAACGCCAGGTCGGTAAGCCCGGCACAAGTGAGCGTCGAAAAGGTCGGTCCAAACATCAGAGCACCCACAGTCCAGGCCGCACGCCGATCAGGGACGAACCGTAAAGCGCCAACGCGGCGCTCCAGGCGATATCACAATGCGACTCACCCATCAGCGGGTTCGGCGTCTCGTAAAGCTTGAGCCGTCGCGAAGCGCCGCCGCCTTCCTCTTCCTTCTGGATCGCGTACAGGTCCGTCGCGATGAACTTGTGCGCGCCGTCGATGGGCGGGATGGCCTGACCGCCGTCCGTGAACGTCGTCGCCAGCGTGCTGCCCAGGTCGCTCTTGCGCTTGCCGCCGAAGTCCACCGGCTCCCAGCGGTCGCCATACAGATCGTGGAGCGTTTCGTTGGAGTCCATGCCCAGGCCCGTCGCGTCGCCGCATCCGACGCCGACGCGCGGCCCGCTCATCGCCGCCTTGACGATGTGGCGCTGTAGCTCGAAGCTCACGCCGTGCATCAGCACGAGGAAGCGCAGCGACTTGAACTTGCCCGGCAACGCATGATTGATCCACAGTGATGACAGATGCCCGCGACGCGCCACGTCCCAACCCATTTCGAGACGGCCCGTCGTCGGCATGCGCGACTTGAAATAATCTTCGACCCAACCCGCCTCGCCATCGACGCGCAGCAAGTCGAACGGATGCGACCGGCCCAGTTCACCGGCGGCGATGAGCTGCGACCATTTCACCAGCGCTTCCAGGTCGCCGGTGAACTTGCATTCGTATTCCCGCTGCCAACCCGCTTCATCGCCGTAGAGCTTACGGAACACGTCCAGCGTCGTCGGCTCGCCCTTCTGATCGCGCAGCACGAACCCTTCGGCGATCGACTGATAGATATCGCAGAAGTGAACGGCATAGGTGTCGGGATCGTTGACCAGCTCGAAGAACTTGGAGTCTTTGCCGCGCGGCGTGCTGATGGCGATGACATGAAAGCCGCGCGTCGCCAGCGGGAACACGACGCGCCAATGGTCGTACCCGCCCTTCGGAAAAAGCCCGAACTCCGTGAAGATGACATTGCCCGTCAGGCCCGCGAGCGTGTCGGGGTTGCGGCCGGGAAGACTGACGACCTTGCCGCCGCCGGGGAGCATCAGCTCGCGCGCCCTGAATGTGAACTCTTCATCGAGCGTCGCATCGTATTCGGTGAACGCCCGCTCGTTCGTCGCTTCGATGACCGCCTTAAACGCCTTCGCCCACTGCACGCACTTGGCGAACGTCTCGTCGGCCTGCCGCTGCGTCAACGAGATGATGTACCACGGCTGGCCGGTGCGAAGCGCGTGCATCACGGCCTTCGCCGCCGTCGTGAAGTCCTTGCCCTTCTGACGATGCCAGCAGACGACTTGCACGCGCGATTCATCAGCGAAAAAACGCTGCTGAGCCGGATCGAGCTTGAAGCTCAAACGCGGCGAATTGGTCGGGTTTTTAGGGGTTTTCGTCGTCATCCTTGACGCTTGTAAATCCTGTGCAATGCTTATTTTTTATTGGCTTTTATTTGGTATACCTTCTCAATGACCGCACGTCCCACCGCATCAAGACGATCCACGGCTCGCATCGTTGCAGCATCGACGCGCGCGCTATCTGCCGCAGTCAATTTCCCATTCGGATCGCCCTGCATCAGAGCTTCGATGGCGGCCTCTTTCATGATCCGCCTGCCGTCATCGTCGAGCCGGCGGATCAGCACATCGTCGAGCGCGGCGTCGAATACGTCGATGGCGTCGCGCTTGTTCGTAATCTTCCGCTCGTCCAACCGCTTGAAGCCCAACGTCTTTGTTTCGGCCAATACTTCACGCGCAAAGCCGTCGATGCCGCCGGCGTCTTGGATCGCGGTGATGCCATCGAATAGATTGCCATGGGCATGTGACATGATGTCGCACTCCGATGAGTTGGGGATGGTGGTCAGACGCCGTAGCGCGTCAGGGCCTCTTCGAGCCGACCGATGATCATGTCGGGTTCGTTGACATGCGCGCGGCCCATGAGGCGGGCCATGAACGTGGAGCGTGCGTTGTCCGTTGCCGTCAGACGTGAGTAGATCGCATTGGCGCGATCGAAGAACCATTCCCGCAGCGGCCCCTTGCGCTGGTCCACTTCGCCGAACTTGACCGCGCGAGAATCGCAGGCGATCAGCGCCGAGTCGAAGCGGTCGATCGTATTCGTGATGAGCAGATACATCGCGTCGGCCACGTCGATCGCCGCTTCCGTCTTTGCGTCGTAGTCATCTTCGCGCGCGTTGGGATTCTCGTCCATCGCCGCCGCCGCCGCTTCCCAGTCGATCCGCTCCGCACGGTCAAGCAGCGACGAAAGCATGATCGCGCTGGCGGAAAAACGCTTCACAACTTCGCGCATCAGTTCATCGTCATCAATGAGCGAAGCGGCGGTCGGGATGGGTTCAATCGGCATCTCATCGTCGATGAGCCACTGGACGGGAACACCGCAAGCGTATGCGATACGAAGGCACGTGAGCGCCCTCGGAGTGACGCCTTTGCTGATGTAATCGTAGATCGATTGCGCCTGAATGCCCGCAGACGCTGCTACCGCCGGAGCGGTCCGCGTCTCCATCAACTTCGCCAACTTCTGCGTAAAAATCGGAGCATCCGCCTTCATTGGCGAGATAGTAGCAGAGTCGCTTGAGTGTGTCATGATAGCTTCCTTGCGTTTAATTGACTAGTTGATCAACTATGAATACTATGACAAAAACAATAGTGTCGTCAAGTTTTTTTGATAGGAGATTTTGCCGGCTCGACCGGCCACGAAGGGCGCATGAAAAAACCCTTCGGCCGAGTGTTCAGAACTTGCCAGAACCGAGTCACTCAACCGAAAGGCTTAACCATGAGCGTACGCTCCCGATCCACACAGGACAACTCCCGTCGCATGGAAGCGACCGCACACACATCAACACCAGCCGCGCACAAGGCCGCGCGAAAGACCGCAGGCGGGAGCGCGATCCCGCCCGCGTTGACGCTCGAAGAGCGCCGCATGAAAGCGCAGCGCATCCGCACGATGACGGTCAAGATCGGACCGTTCGACTACACTGTCTCACTTTGTCGGGGCCAGCTTTGGTTCGACGACGAAGGCAAATACGTCAACGGCCTCATCTGCGGCAACACCTGCGACATTCTCATCTCTGATTCCGTCCCACTGTCGCACCGGCGCTTTGTGCTCTGGCATGAGCTAGGGCACGCCTTCATGGAAGTGTACAGCTTGGGCATGAGCGCCGAACTCGACGGCGAGTCCATCGCCGACGCCATCGGCAAAGGCGTTGCGTCGATCGACGCGGACACGTTCGCCAAGCTCGACGCGCTCATCATGGATGAAGGCGGTGCAGCTTGAGCACACCCGAACAGCGTGAAGCCCTCATGCTCGCCGAAGCGTCGCTGGATCGCTGCCTCGCCGGCGTGCTCGATCATCGCCTTGAGTGTCAGTATCTCCACACGAACGGCATCGCCGCGACTGTCGAAAAATTCGGCTCGGTGAAAGCCGAACTCATCGCGCGCACCGCCGCCGGCTTCGCCGCCGCTTCGATCGTCGTGTCGGAGATGCGCCGCGCGTGCGACGGCCTGGATGATCAGGAAAGGGGCGATCATGGCTGAGGCCGTGCGCAAGAACGCCCCCGCCCCGATCAACTGGTCGGACTGGATCGCCGTCGATGACGCGGCGGCGCGTCTGGGTGCTCATCGCGATTCGCTTTCGCGTCGATGCCGTGAAGAGCTTGAGGCGCGCGGGCTGGCGATGAAGGCGCAGGTGATGAAGGGTTCGCCCGCGCAGTGGTTCGTGCGTCGGAGCATGGACCACCGCCTTCACGTCGAGCAGGCCGACCGACCTTCGCACCTGGACCGCTTCACCGACAAACAGCGGACGGTCATCTATGCGAAGCTGCGTTGCCTGGAGCTATACCGGCACATGCGATCGACGCGGCCGGGGCCGGTCAGCGCTTGGGTCGATCGCTTCGCCGAGCAACTGACCGCGACGGAGCAAGTCAAGCTCGCGGAGTCGGGCATCACGTTCAGCGTGTCGGCTCGAACGCTGCGCCGTTGGGATCGCGCGTACCACGGGCCGGAGGATGTTCACAAGCTCGCCGACGATCGCGGGGGCGATCAGAAGAATCAGGGCGACCCGACCGCCTGGAATTACTTCAAGGGCATCTTCCTGGAACAGCGCAAGCCGTCGAAACGAAGCTGCTGGAAGCGGGCCGGCGAGTGGGCGGAAGGTCACGGCGTGGCGTGGTGTTCGTACGCCAGTCTCATCCGCCAGCTTGATGATCGGATACCCAAAGAGCAGCAGGTGATGCACCGCGACCCGGCGCGATGGCGCAGTCAGTTTGCAGCGTATATCGAGCAGGATACGGAGCGGTTCGCCGCCGGTCAGTGTTGGGTCGGCGATCATCGTCCGCTGGACCTGCTGTGTCGCATCCGCGATCACATCTTCCGTCCGTACATCACGACATGGCTGGACTGGCGCACGAGGAAGATTGTCGGTTGGGCGATGAGCGAGAATCCCAACTCCAGCACGATCCTTGCCGCGCTTCGTATGGGCCTGCTCGACGAAACGAACATGGGCGGTCCGCTGTTTATCTGGATGGACAACGGGCGCGACTTCGATTGCTACAGCTTCCACGGCCGCACGAAGCGTCAGCGGTTGAGCAAGGTCCGCGTGCAACTCGACGAAGACAAAACCGGCGGACTGCTCAAGCACCTGGGCATCGAAGCTCACTTCGCCATCGCGCACAACCCGCAGGGCAAGGCGCGGCAAGAGCGATGGTATGCGACGGTCGGCGATCACTTTGACAAGACGTTCGCCACCTACACCGGCCCGGACCCGATGCGCAAGCCGGAGCAGCTCAAGGATGTCGTGAAGGACCTGCACAAAGTGCCGACGTTCGAGCATGTCCGCGAGCGATTCGGGGAGTTCGTCGAGGGCTACAACAAAGACGCCGATCACACGATTGACGACATGGTTGATTCGGACAGGGCGCGACTCTCGCCCGTCCAGGCGATGGCGCGTTGGTGTCAGACGCGGCGCGTCATGGCCGATCCGTCGTCGCTCGACCTGCTATTGATGCAGCATCACAAGCCCGTGCGCGTTGGGCGCAACGGCATCACGATCACCGTCGCCGGCGGGCGACTTCGATACGGTCAGTTCTCCGACGCGCTTCGCCGCTTCAAGGGCACGAAGGAAACCGTGCGCGTGGCCTACGACCCGAACGACATGCGCACGATTAGCGTCCGGTCGATGCAGTTCGAGTTCATCTGCACCGCTCAAATCAACGCGACCGGCGGGCGTCACGCCGACCCGATCAATCGTCAGCACGTCGCGGGCATGGCGCGGCAGAAGTCGGCTTATAACCGCAGCTTCAAGTACGTCGCGGACAATCGGGAAGTGGAGTACCTCAGCGACGAGGAAAGGCTTGCCGAGCATGTCGCACGGTCGAACGAACCCGATCAGCAAGCGGCTGATCCGACAACGTTAAAAATCATTCAAACGCCTGTCGATGGCGAGTCGAAAGGCCATCGAAGCCGCAAGGCGGCGGGCGCGGAGTCGCACACAAACCATGCGAGCGATGCGGACCCGCTCGCCTGGTCATCGGCGTACAGCACGCCGCAGCGGTTCGACGCGGACCAGGACAACGACCTACTCGGCGGATGGTGACGCATGGACAATGACCACCCCATCATCGACGAGCTGAGCATTGAAGCTCGGATTCTCAAGCAAGCAAGGATGCTGCCTGTGGACCAGACCCTTACCGACGAACAGATCGCCGGCGTTGTCGGCACGTTCAACGCCTACATCGCCGAACACCAGGTCACGATCAGTCAGGTCGCCCGAAAGATCGGCGTCAGCAACGGCGTCGTCAGCCAGTGGCGATCGGGCAAGTATCAGAAGGGCGACGTGCAGCGCATCACACGCCAGGTCAACAACTGGCTTGAGCAGGACGCGCGCCGCCGTCACGCCGCGATCGAAGTCGATTACGTGCCGACGCAGATCGCCGAGCGCATGCGGACGGTCATCAATGTCGCGTGCGACACGACGGCGATGGCGGCGATCGTGTCGCCGGCGGGGTCGGGGAAGACGATGCTGCTGGAGCTTTGCGCCGAAGAGCGGTCGGGCTTCTACATGTACTGCGACGAAACCATGACGCCCAAGGCGTTCCTTGAAGAGCTTTGCCGCACCATCGGCATCACGAGCTATTCGATCAACAAGGCCCGCATGTTGCAGCACATCGTGGACAAGCTCAAGGGCACGAGCCGCCCGATCGTGCTCGATGAGTCGCACCGCCTGAACCCCAGTTGCTTCGGCACGATTCGCACGATTCACGACCGGGCCGGCGTGTCGGTCATCATGGCCGGGACATACGAGATTATCGACCGCATCAGCGATCAGTCGGCGGGTCGCGGTCAGATGGCTTCACGCTGCCTTCGCTTCAATGCGATGGACGTGATTTACGACGCCGAGCAGGACCCCGGCAGTCGTCGTGCGAAGCTCGGCCCGCCGCTCTACACGAAGGACGAATGTCGCCGCCTTTTCGGCAAGATGAAGGTGCGGTTCGGCGACGGCGGGTTTGAACTGGCCTGGGCGTTGGCGTGCCTGCCCGGCTACGGCTGTCTCCGCCTCGTGCGTCGCATCCTTGAGCTTTGCCGCACGCGATGGCCCGGCGAAGCGGTCACACGCGACCGCATGATCAACGCCTTGAAGCTCATTCACTCGGCGCATGGCGCTCATATCTGCACCATCGCCGACCGGCACATCGAGCAGACCGAAGCCGCCTGACGGAGCAACCACCATGCCCAATGACACCTACGAATCAATCATCCGTCACACGATCCAGCGGATGCGGATCAGGCCGTGCCGGAACAAGCTGATGGCCCTGGCCGACAAGGACCTGTCGGAAGTATGCCTTCGTCTGGTGACGAACGTCGAAAGGCACGACGAGCTAATTCAGTGGGTCTTTGATACGCATGGGCTGGTGATGCTCAAGTCGTCGTTGTCGCGGTTCATCGTCGAGTTCCGCAAGACGGCCGCATTGGTCCAGGACGCCATGCTGGTCGGCGTCGGCCTCGCGGACGATCCCGCCGACGCCCATGATGCGGACAGCGTGGGCCGACGCCTGGCTGCCCACCGGCGGCGTCATGAGAACGCCCGCCGCCAGCGTAAAGGAATGCCCCCGCTTCCCGATCAGGACGCCCAATAACCGCGCCGAGAGTGCGCCGAATGTCGAGAGCGCCCCAGGCATGAAACACGGTTTTTGATAGCGCCAGTGCGGTTTGGTTTGGCCAAGATGCGTCACAAAACCTTCCCGCAGCCCCCCGTTTGGACATTTCGATTCCCATTCTCACCCTCGCCACTTCCCGCATCCAATTGATATAAGTCCTTTGTTTTCGGGCACGTTTCCCGTGTCTTCCCGTGTCGCCGCGCGTCCTCCCGCTTGGACAGTTCGATCGTCACATTACAGCGAGGAGTCAGAGCCCGCAACGTGCTGTCCCAAGCGCCGCTGGTCATCGTCCATTGATCGGGTACACTCACAAATGATGACGACCTCTAGCTTGAAACTGCTTTGCCTTGTCGTGTTGATCGCGCTGCTCGCCGGCTGCGAGGAGCACGTCGTCGGCGTGAGTTACGGCCAGTTCTCCGACTCCGAACGCAAAGCGCCCGACAACTCCAAGGACGACGCCGGCTGGTTCGGACTCGGCGGCACGAAGAAGACCAACACCCAATCCCCCGACGCCGCCGGCGAATTCCCGTGGGCCATCGGCCTGGGCCGCATCGAAGGTCTCGACCACCTCGCCCGGGCCGAGAAAGCCAAAGCTCAACTCCTGGCCCAATCCGGCTTCAAGGATATCTGGCTCGCCGATGAACCCGATGGAACGATGGTCTACGCTGGTCACTACCCCAGCCCGCAGGACAAGGACGCGCAGGCCGACGTCGAACGCTGGCGGCAGATGCGCGAATCGCACCGCGTCAACGTTCCCGCCGCCATGCTCGTTCCCGTCATCACACACAACCAGGGCTCCATGCCCGAATACGATCTCCGCGGCGCCCGCTCCCGCGGTCTCTACACGCTCCAGGTCGGCTTCTACGATGACATCTCCGGCAAGAGCGACTACCGCAAAGTCGCCGAGCAGGCCGTCGCCGCACTTCGCAAAGAAGGCGTCGAGGCCTACTACTATCATGGCCCCAACCGCTCCATGGTCACCGTCGGCGTCTTCGGCCCCGAAGCCCTCAACGTCCAATCCAACGGTGAAACCACCTACGCCGCACCCATCCTCGCCCTCCAGCAGCGCTTCCCCTACAACCTCGCCAACGGTGAAACCATCCGGGAAAAACGCGGCGACAAAGTCTCCACCCAACCCAGCTTCCTCGTCCGCATCCCCGACACCGGACAATGACCCGCTCCCCCGTTCAGCGACGCCGCTCGCGGCGTGCTTCTCCCCCTTCTTCACTCCCCATTCCGCATTCCCAACTCCACACGCCAATTGATTTGCTTTTACCCCTCGACCCCCTAAACTATTGATCCCCGCGGGCGTGGCGGAATTGGCAGACGCGCTAGGTTCAGGTCCTAGTGGGAGTAAAATCCCGTGTAGGTTCGACTCCTATCGCCCGCACTCTTAAAACCGCGTGACCCTTCACGCGGTTTTTTCATGCGCCGATTGGCATCAGAGAATCAGCCACGAAGGCGCAAAGACGCGAAGGAAGACAGGGGAGATCGAATCTTCAAAGTTCAATCTTCTTTGCCTTCCTTCGCGTCTTCGCGCCTTCGTGGCTAACCCCGCCTTTCGTCCCACCCCGCCCGTTCGCACAGCTGTTTGTACAACTTCATCGCCCGCTCCGTCGCACCCGCCGGTTCGCTCCGCTGCAGCGACGGCGTCGGAAAGTCGCGATCGACTTTCGCATCGATGAACGCGTCAAGTCGGTCCAGCGCCGCCGGGTCGAACATCTGCTGCGCATGCACGAAGAGCCAGTCGCCCTGATCGGCCAGTTGATCGAGCACGCGCCCGTACATCGCGCACCACACCTCCATCGCCTGCTCGATGCTCATCGACAGATCGCGCAGATACGGAGCGGTGTTCACTTCCTTGACGATGCTCGCCGCCGTCGCCCCCGGATGTCGGAACACGCACAGAAGCGCCGCATCCCCGATCCGCGGGCGCCACGCCGGCAGCGTGTAGCAGAACCGCGGATCCTTATAGCACCACGGAACCCGGCTCACCGCCTCATCGACCCGCTCCTGAACGCCGGTCAATGAAGTGAACTGAACCTCCGGCGGCAGGGCGGCGAGCCAGTACTGCCGATGCCCCGGCCCGTCCGTCATCGCCTCCACCACCGGCCCCATGATCGCCTCGTTGATCGCATTGATCGACCGGCTCTCGAAAAACCCCTTCGGATTCGCCTCGCGCGCCTCGACGAGCCGCTCGCCCAGGTGATACCCCGTCAAACTGCCCGCGATCGAGCCGGCGACCAGACTCGTCCCGCTCCGCCCCGACCCCATGATGACCACATTCCGCGCCATTGGGGCATTGTAAGACAAAGAAGGATTGGCCACGAAGACGCGAAGTGAAGACAGGGGAGATCGAATCTTCAAAGTTCAATCTTCTTTGCCTTCCTTCGCGTCTTCGCGCCTTCGTGGCCCACCTTGTCTTGATCCAAGCAGCCAGCATACCTGTCTTGGAGACGACTTGTCGTATTGTCCGATATAACCAGCATGATTCACGATACCGCAAAGACCGCCGCGGCGGCTTCGAGCGTGACCGCGCCCCGTCGCCAGCGTCGCCTGACGCTCATCAGCTTCGGATTCAAATACGGTCAGCCCAACGCCAACTACTACTTCGATGTCAGCTTCCTGACCAACCCCGCCCGGCAGGCCGAGTGGGACCTGTTCTCTCAGCCGTGCCCGAAGATGCGACGCTTCGTGCTCGATCAGCCGGCCGCTCAGAAGTTCATCGAAGCCGTCATCCCGCTGCTGCGCGTGGTCATGGACGCCGACGACGATGTCCGCGTCGGTATCGGCTGTTCGTCCGGCCGGCACCGCTCGTGCATCATCGTCGAGGAACTGAAGCGCCGCCTCGAAGACGAACTGACCCAGGTCCGCATCGAGCACCGCGAGGAGGCCTACGCGTGACGCAACCCCAACCCCGCCGCCCGAAGGTCGCCGCACTGATCGCCTCGCGCAATCGGCCGGACCTGGTGCGCGACGCCGTCAAGAACCTGCGCGAAACATGTCACACCATTGACCTGGACATCCTCACCGTCGAGTCCGGCACGACGCCCGACAAGCTCTGCGAACATTCGACGATCAGCTACGCCGACGAAAATGGCGAATTTCTCGGCAAATGTCACGGCCACAACATCGCGCTGAACCTCGCCCGCATGCGCGGCGGATATGACTACTACTGGGTCCTGCACAACGATGTCCGCTTCGACGCCCCCGGAACGCTCGACCCCGCGGCCGCGCTCATCAGTGCGATGAAAAGCGATGACCGCATGGCGATCTGCTCGCCGATGAATGTCGATGGGCATTTCCCGCAGGGTTACCCGCAAGCGGGGCGCGACTGGCATGCGGTCTGCCTCTGCGACTATCTCGGGTTCATGATGCGCGCGGATGTCGTCGAAAGCATCGGTTTCCTTGATCCGTCGTTCAAGTTCTGCTGGGGCGCGATTCACGAACTGGCCTACAAGCTCAACAGTGCCGGTTACTTCATCGCCTATCACGACAAGCTGATGATGAAGCATCTGGGCGGATCGACGTACGGCCAGTCGGGCACGAACACGATCAGCCGGGACGACTATCAGGCCGAGGCGGCCCGGTTCGCCTACCGCATCATGCGCGAACGCTACGGCGAGAACTGGGACGAACTGTTCTTCGAAGCCGCGGCGAAATTCGGGATCGAGTACAACACGTTCAGTTATCACAAAGCGTACTGGGCCCGCGCGTTCAACGAAGACGAACTGCTTGGCCTGAGCGGTCGGCTTGATGAAGCGGAGCGGCGCTGCGGCACGGATCGCAACGCGGCCAAGTCGAAGAAGGTGCATCGCAAGGCGGGGCAGATCGGATTTCCGAAGCGTGAAACCGTCGATGCGGCGGCGAAACTGCATCCGTGGTTCGTGCCGGTGTCGCTGGGCGAGCTGCGCGTGCCGCCGGGGGTGAAGACGGAATGGCGCGCCGATTGGCTCAGCAACCGCATCGCGGCAAGGCGGCGCGTGCTCGTCGATCGCGTGGTCGAAAACTACGACTTTTCCGGCAAAAAAGTGCTCGATCTGGCGTGCAACTGCGCATACTGGTCCGCACGCTACGCGGAGCACGGTGCGGCGAGTGTGCTCGGTATGGAAGGTCGGCCCAAGCACGTCGCGCAGGCGCAGCTTTACTGGGACACGAATCAGTTTCTGGACAAGGGGCGGTACGAATTTCTGCTGGGCAATATCGCCGACGCGAACGACTGGCCGGCGATCCGCGAGCGCGGGCCGTTCGATTTCACCTTGTGCGCCGGCATTCTGTATCACATCGCCAACTACCGCGACGTGCTCAAATGGGCGGCCGAAATGACGCGCGAGGTGATGCTCATCGATACGCGCGTCGGCGATGAGCACGAGTCGATGATCCGCGAGCCGGGCGATCTGAACTTCAACGCCATCGACGCCACGCTCGACAAGATCGTGCCCCATCTGCCCAAGCTGATCGCCGCCATCGAATCACTCGGCTTCGACGCCGAAGTGCTCGAAGCCGACTTCGGCGCGCCGTTCGGCCTGCGCAATGTCGATGACTATTCGACGCAGCGCCGGGTCGCCATCTTCGCCCGCCGCCGCGTTCCCTCAAAGCCGCGGGCTGAGCGCAGCGACTCTGCTTCGCCGGCGGGCTTCGCAGAGCGGGGAGCCCCGGATGATGCCGTGAAACTCCACCTCGGCTGCGGCCCCGACAAGCGCGACGGATGGGTCAACATCGACGCCAACGCCGCCTTCAACCCGGACGTGGTTGCGACGGCCGACGACCTTTCGCACTTCGCCGACGCGAGCGTCGACGCCATCGAAGCGTGTCATCTGTTCGAACATCTGACGCTCGATGAGGCCCGCGCGGCACTCGTTGAATGGCGTCGCGTGCTCAAAGTCGGCGGGCAGCTCATGCTTGAATTGCCCAACATGCAGGCGTGCGCCGCGATGATCGGCAAGCATGCGGACCCGCGCGGGTACGACATGGGGACGATCGGCCTGTTCGGCTATCCGCCGGACATCGCGCGCGACGGCGTGTGGCAGGTGCATAAATGGGGCTGGACGCCGGCGACGCTCGAAGCCGAGCTTCGCGCGGCGGGGTTCGATCGCGTGGTATCCGAGTCGGTGACGCAGACCTGGCGCCACGCCGCTAAACTCAATCGCGACATGCGCCTCGTCGCGACGGTCGAATCGAATCAGGCGAGCACATCGAAGACCGGCGCATGCGTTTCGACGCCGGTCAGCCGCTGATCGAGCCCCTGGAATCGGAACGTCAGGCGTTCATGATCGATGCCCAGGCAGTGGAGGATGGTGGCGTTCAGATCATGGATGTGCACGCCGCCGGAGGCGATGTTGTAGCAGTAGTCATCGGTCGCGCCATGTTCGATGCCCGGCTTGACGCCCCCGCCCGCCATCCAGACGGAGAAGCATCGGCCGTGATGATCTCGACCATTGCCGAGCGCGCCCTGGCTGTAGGCGGTGCGCCCGAACTCCCCGCCCCAGATGACCAGCGTCTCATCGAGCAGGCCCCGCTGCTTCAGATCATTGACGAGCGCGGCGGTGGGCTGATCGGTGTCGCGACACTGATTGGTCAATTGCGTCTTGAGGTTGTCGTGCTGGTCCCAACCGCGATGAAATAGCTGCACGAAGCGCACGCCGCGCTCGATCATGCGGCGTGCGAGGAGGCAATTCGCCGCATAGGACCCGGGCGTGCGCGATTCCGGGCCGTACATTTCGAACGTGTGCGCCGGCTCGTCGGATAAGTCCGTCAAGTCCGGCACCGAGGCCTGCATGCGGTAGGCCATCTCGTACTGCGCGAGGCGCGTTTCGATTTCAGGATCGCCGGTGAGTTGCATGCGATGTTCGTTCATCGCCGCCAGGTCGTCGAGCAGATGACGACGGTCTTCGCGCTCCACGCCCGCCGGGTTGGCCAGGTAAAGGACGGGGTTTGAGCCGGGGCGGAGGCGAACGCCCTGGTGTCGGCTCGGCAGGTAGCCGCTGCCCCAGAGGCGGGCGAAGATGGGCTGGCCGGGGTTCTTGCCCGTGCCTTGACTGATGAGCACCATGTACGCGGGCAGATTCTGATTCTCCGAGCCGAGCCCGTAGCTGAGCCAGGCCCCGAGGGACGGGTGGCCGATCTGTTGATTGCCGGTGTTGATGAACGTGATGCCCGGGTCGTGATTGATCGCTTCGGTGTGTACGGCCTTGAGCAGGCACATCTCGTCGGCGAGCGACGCGGTGTGCGGAATCAGATCGCTGAGCCAGCGCCCGCACTGCCCATGCTGACGGAACGGCCTGAGCGGACCGGCGACGAGGAACTGCTTCTGGTTCACAGTCATGCCCGTCACGCGCTGCGTTCCACGCACCGAAGCGGGCAACTCCTTGCCATGCTCGGCGGCGAGCGTCGGCTTGTAGTCGAACAGGTCGATGTGACTGGGCGCCCCGGATTGGAAGAGGTAGATGGCGCGCTTCGCGCGCGGCGCGAAATGCGGCAGGTCGGGCAGGCCGCCGAGGGCGGTACGCGCCGCGGGCGCGCCAATCGCGCTGCGCCCCAACAGCGACGCCAGCGCCGCGGCGCCGACGGCGTTCTTCGTGCGGTCAAAGAGCTGCCGGCGGGTGAGCATCAGTTCGTATTGACGTCCGGGGTCCATCGCTGTCACTCCCGCGTGATGACTTCGTCAAGGTTGAGGATCAATGACGCCACGTCCATCCATGCCGCGCATTGCGTCGGATCAAGCGTCGCATCGACCGGCGCCTCGCCGACGGCGAGTCGGGCGGCGGCGGAGGAGGGGTCGGCCGCGTATCGGGCGGCGCTCTGCTCGTAACGCCGTTTGAGAATCGTTCGTTCGTCCGCATCCGGCTTTCGACCGGCGGCGCGGCGCATCATGTCGTCGAGGCGCTCGTCCGCGGACTTCGCGCCTTCGTGCATGACGCGCATCGCCAGTGCCTTGGACGCCTCGACGAACTGCGGATCGTTGAGCAGCACCAGCGATTGAAGCGGCGTGTTGGTGGTGGCGCGGGTGATGGTGCACACTTCGCGCGTCGGCGCGTCGAAAGCCGCCATCGCCGGGGGCGGACTCGTGCGCTTCCAGTAAGTGTAAACGCTTCGCCGATGTGCATCGGCCCCTTCGTCGGGGTAGAACGACTGCGAGGTGTAGATCACGCCGAGGTAGCCGAAGTGACTGATCTCGCGCCACAGTCCCTCCGGCTGCGGGACAAATGCGCTGGGCCCGCCCATCTCGCGATCGAGCAGTCCGCTCACCGCCAGGGCATTGTCGCGCACCAGTTCCGCCGGCAGGCGGAAGCGCGCCCCGCGCGCCAGGAGTCGGTTCTCCGGATCGCGCTCCAGCAGCTCGCGCGTCGCATTCGATGACTGCCGATACGTCGCGGAGGTGACGATCAGGCGGATCATCGCCTTCGTGTCCCAACCGCTTTCGATGTACGTGCGTGCGAGGAAGTCGAGCAGCTCGGGATGCGTCGGGTACTGTCCCTGCGAGCCGAAGTCGTTGGCCGTCGCCACCAGGCCGCGCGAAAAGAGCATCTGCCACCAGCGATTCACCGCCACGCGCGCCGTCAAGGGATTGTGCGGATCGGTGAGCCACATCGCCAGCCCCAACCGATTCTTCGGCGCGCCCGCCGGCATCGGACCCAGCGCCGCCGGCGTGTCGGGCGCCAGCGCCTGTGATTTGTCCGGCTGGTCATACTGGCCTCGGATGAGCCGGTACGTCGGGCGCGGCTTGGGGTCCTCGCCCATGACCATCACGCGAATCTTGCCCGCTTCGATCTGCTTGCGGAGAAAGCCGATCTCCGTGTCGATGTTCAAAACATGCAGCTTCATCAGCGCCGACGCCTTGGCAAAGGCGTCGGCGATCGCGTGCCACTGCTGGCGCGTGCGCTTGTTGATCGGCGTACGCAGCGCCGCGTCCAGCGATCCGGCCCCGGGGCCGAACACCTGACCCCACGGCCCTTGCCCATGCGGGGCGATGATCGTGGCGGGCGTCGTGTCCCCTTCGCCGACGCGCCACGCCCCATCGCTGACGATGTACTGCACCGACCCGTCCGCCGCTTCGATCGCAACGATGGCCAGCAGAGCCGCGGGCCCGCCGACGTTCGCCGCGTCGATCGAGAGTGCGTTGTCGCCGATGTGCAAGGCGGTCGTCACATCGAGCGTGATCGGGCCGTGCCAGCTTTGCCTGGTATCCACCGCGCCGATCGGCTTGCCGTTCAACGACACGCTCGCTCCGTCATCGACGCAAACATACAGTTGAGCACGCTTGGGCGCGGCGACCAGCGCGATCGTGCGATGCAGCGTCACGTGCTGACCATCGCTTGTCTGCGCGGCCCAGATCCATTGCGGCACAATCGCTCCGTCGCCCTCCGACGGGGGGAAGTCGAACCTGTCATCGTGCGGCTTGGAGGAGCCGAACTGCTGCGATTCCCATTGGGCGCGTTCGCGATCCAGCGCGGCCGTCGGGGCGTAGCGCAGATGTTCGAGATTGTCGATGCGTCGCTGAAGATCCGCCCGCATCGACGCGACGTCGCCGAGCACCGGCTCGACGTCGAGTACGGGCGGGGGGTCGGCATTGTGCATACCCTGGCCCGGTTCGATCGACTGGCCGAAGAAAGCGAACATGCTGTAATAGTCATGCTGCGTCAGCGGGTCGTACTTGTGATCGTGACACTGGCAGCAACGCAGCGTCAGGCCGAGCATCGATGACGCGACGGTGTCGATCTTGTCGCCGATATAAATGACGCGGTATTCCTCCGGCAGCGTGCCGCCTTCGTGCGTGCTCATTGAATTGCGCAGGAACCCGGTGGCGAGCTTCTGGCGGTCGGTGGCGTTTGGCAGAAGATCACCGGCGAGCTGCTCGGTGATGAACTGGTCATAGGGTTCATTGCGATTGAAGGCATCGATGACCCAATCGCGCCAGGGCCACATGTTGCGGTGCTCATCGATCGAGAACCCGTTGGTGTCGGAGAATCGGGCGGCATCGAGCCAGACGATCGCCATGCGCTCCCCGAACGCCGGGTTCGCCAGCAGCCGGTCGACGAGCTTGTCGTACGCATCCGGCGACGTGTCGGCGACAAAGGCGTCGACTTCGTCGGGCGTCGGAGGCAAGCCGATCAGATCGAGCGACAGGCGGCGGATGAGCGTGATGCGGTCGGCGGGGGGCGCGGGGGCGAGGCCCTCCGCGTCGAGCTTGGCGAGGACGAAGTGGTCGATCGCATTGCGCGCCTGCTCGGGATGTTTGACCTGCGGCGGTTCGGGTTTGACGGGTTCGATGAAGGACCATTGCTTCTCGTACACCGCACCCTGCGCGATCCATGTGCGCAGCGCGATCTTCTGGGCTTCGCTGAGCGGCTTGTGCGTGTCGGCGGGGGGCATCCGGTCGTCGATGTTCGGATTGAAGATGCGACGGACGAGTTCGCTGGCGTTCGCGTCGCCGGGGACGATGGCGATGCGTCCGTCATCGAGTTTGGCGGCAGCGATGTCGGGCTGATCGAGCCGGAGGTTTTTCTTGCGTGCGGAGGAGTCGGGGCCGTGGCACGCGAAGCAGTGCTCGGAGAGGATGGGGCGGATGGTCTGATTGTAGGAAACGCGCTCCGCCGCGGAGGCGGTTGAAACGGCGGCCATCGCGATCAACAGAGGGAATGTCGCGAGCATGGCACGGAATGGCTTGATCCTCATGCCACAATGCTACGATCCGCCCCTTATCGCCCGCAAGGTAATTTCCCGCCCACCTGTGGTATAATCGGCGCATCATGGCGACATCGACCGAGGTTCTTCGTCGCCGGTTCTTCGCCCGATTGTCCGACGCGGGAGCGATCGCGGCGTTGTACGATCACCTGCCGACGGTCTTCTTCTACATCAAGGACGACGCCGGCCGCTTCATGCACATGAACAGGGCGCTGAGGCGGATGCTGGGCGTGACGCAGGATCGGCAGATCATCGGGCGGACGGATTACGACCTGTTTCGGCCGGAGCTGGCGGACCAGTACGTGGCGGAGGATCGCGAGGTCGCAAAGGCGCGGCGGACGATCGCCGATCGTGTCTGGCTCGTGCCGGACGCATCGGGTGTGGTGCGCTGGTTCATGTCGACCAAGACGCCGCTCGTGGATCGAAGCGGCAAGGCGATCGGCATCGCGGGCGTGATGCAGGACATCGCCGGCAGCGGGTCAGTGCTCGGGCCATATCAGCAGTTCGCGGGCGTGATCGCGCACGTGAGCGAGCATTTCGCTTCGACCATTCACATCGCGGACCTGGCGGCGCTGGCGCACCTTTCCGTGAGCCAGTTCGTGCGGCGGTTCAAGGCGCAGTTCGGATTCACCCCGGCGCGCTATGTGCGGCAGGTGCGGATCAACGCGGCTTGCCGCCTGCTCAGCGAGACGCCCATGGGCCTCGAACACATCGCGCAGCGGACGGGCTTTTTCGACGCGAGCCACTTCGTCAAGCTCTTCCGCAAACATCTGGGGCAGACGCCCGAGGCGTACCGCCGTCGATTCGCCGGCCGCAAGAAAGACCGCCGCCGGGCGCACGGATTGTCATGACCAAGCGTTGCCGTTACGCTCGCACGACTGATTCGCATGAACAGATGCATAAGGAAGCGATGATCGTGGCATCCAAAACGCTCAACGTCGGGATGATCGGCTACAACTTCATGGGCAAGGCCCACACGCAGGCATGGCGGAACGCGCCGCTGTACTTCGATCTCGATGCGGCGCCGGTGACGAAAGTCATCTGCGGCCGGTCGCGCGAGCCGCTCGAAACGTTCGCGGATCGGTGGGGATGGCAGGAAACTTCGACGGACTGGCGGCAGGTCGTGGAGCGCGACGACATCGACATCATCGACGTGTCGACGCCGACGGCGACGCATTGCCAGATCGCCATCGCCGCGGCGCAGGCGGGCAAGCATGTGTTCTGCGAAAAGCCGTTCGCCCTGTCGAGCGACGAAGCGCGGCGGATGTACGAGGCGGCGAAAGCGGCGGGGGTCGTGCATTACGTGAATCATAATTACCGTCGATGCCCGGCCGTGATGCTCGCGAAAAAGATGATCGACGACGGTCGCATCGGGCGGATTTTTCACTGGCGCGGGGCGTATCTTCAGTCGTGGATTGTCGATCCGGATTTCCCATTGACGTGGCAATTGCAGAAGGAGCACGCCGGGGCCGGGCCGCATTACGATTTGAATTCGCACAGCGTCGATCTGGCGCGCTTCCTCGTGGGCGACATCACGCGCGTCAGCGCGATGACGAGTCATTTCATCCGCCAGCGCCCGCTGCCGCCCAAAGGAGCGACGGCGTTCGCCGAGGGCGTCAAGGGCGGACCGAAGGGCGAAGTGACGGTCGATGATGCGGCGTTCATGACGGTTCAATTCGCCAACGGCGCGCTCGGCTCGTTCGAGTCATCGCGCTTCGCGCTGGGGCGCAAGAACTTCAACACGTTCGAAATCTACGGCTCCGAAGGCGCGGTGGCGTTCAACCTGGAGCGGATGAACGAACTGCAATATTTCGATCGGAAGGATTCGGCGGACGCGCACGGGTTTCGGACGATCATCGCGACCGAGCCGGTGCATGCGTACATGAAGCAGTGGTGGCCGCCGGGTCACATGATCGGGTATGAGCATGAGTTCACGCACGCGGTGGTGGATTTCGTGCATGCGATCACGCGCGGCGGGGGGATCAAGCCGGATTTTGAGGACGGCTGGCGCTGCATGCAGGTGCTCGAAGCGGGGCTGGCGTCGGCGGCGAGCGGGGAGCATGTTGATGTGGGCGCGGGGACTTAAGTCCCCGCGCTTCGGATGGATCAGGCGGATTTGCCGCGTGATGTCGGCGAAACTAGAATCTGCCCCAACGGCCGAAGTGGCGGAATTGGCAGACGCGACGGATTCAAAATCCGTTGGGGCTCACCCCCCGTGTGGGTTCGATTCCCACCTTCGGCATTCGTTCGATCATTTTGACGCCGGACCCGCCATCGGCTCCAACGGACCGACGTACCGGTCGGCGACGACGATGTGATCGAATTGCACGCGGACCGGCGACTCGGGATGGTTCACGCGGTTGCGTTTCTGGTTCTCCGGCGTGACGTAGTGCAGCAACCAGAAAAAATTCACTTTCAGGTCCGTATTCGTTCGGAAATTGAATCCCTCGAAGGGCGCCGCGTCGGCCTCGTCATCGGGCAACAGCGAAAAGCCCTCGCCGGTCCATCGGCCGCGCGGCGCGCCCTTCGCAAAATGCGCCGTGAGTTTTCCGTCGAGCCAGAGGGCCAGTTCGCCGTCGCGGCTGTCGGGGGTCGTGTTGAGCTTGATCATGAACTCGACGCATTGCCATCGCCCGTGCGGCACGGCGGCGGGAGTCACGGGACGCAAACCGTTGCCCCAGTATTTGCCATCGCCGGAGATTTTCATGTCATGCCAGTATGCGTAGAAGTTCCATTCGCCCGGCGGGGGCACGCGTCCGTTTTGACCGAAGGGTTCGATGCCGACGGTGATACGATCATCGCCGCGCGGCCGAACGCCCGCGCCGCCCTGCGGCCAGTTCGTCGCCGGCCGATACCCGCCCAGGTGTACGAAGTGATGCACATATCCGGCATCGTCGGGAAACTTCACATAGAAGCGCGCGAAAGCGACATCGAGGCCGCGCGATAGCTGCGTGTAAAGATGTCCGCCGGTGTCGTGCGTCACGTCGGCGGAGATTTGCAGGGCGTGATGACCCTTGCCGCCGGGCGGGGCGTCATCGATGAACCGCATCGGCTTTAGATCGCGATTGCTCACATCGCTCCAACGCCGCGCCATCGCCGCCAGGTCGTCCTCCTCGAAATCCTCCGCAAGCACCACATGCGGATCGTTCGCAATGCCGACATCGCCCGGATACATCGCCGCCAAACCCGGCCCTTCGGGAAGATCCTCCGCGCGGACGGCGGGAGCCAGCGCCAGCGACATGACCAAGCCGACGACGCATATGCAAGGCATCAGCGTTTTCATCGCGGTGTCTCCGACGCCTGAACGGGAACGATCGTGAAACGCTCTTGCCCGGCCTTGTCGCCGGGTTCCTCGGGGATGATTCTAACACGAACGTTCCGCCGGTCGTCAGTAAAACACGTACCACTGCTGGGACTGTCGGAGGGCGAAGTCGTCGAAGGTTCGATGTTCGGCGTGACCATCGGGATAGGCGGCGTTGATCGACTCGACGCCTCCGACGGCGGAGACGCGGCCGGTGTCGTAGGCGTGTCCGCCGCGGATCAAGTCGCGTGCGGTGGACGGGCCTTCGAGCGGATAGATGTAAAGCAGGTCGGAGATGAGCGGATGGCCGCCTTTGCCGAGCTGGCTGACGCGCGTGGGCCAGTCATCGGTGGCCTGCACATCGAAGACGCCGGTGACCGGATCGCGATTGTGCGGCTCGTAGCCGTTGTTGCACTTGGTGGGGACCCAATACAGGAACTGCCCGATCGTCAGCGTGGCGTTGTACTGCATGGCGGCGGCGATGGCGTTGTCATCGTGCGTATCGAGCACGCTCTGCGGCACGTTGTACTGCGGACGGAACGGCGACCAGCCCGAAGTGAGCGGCCTCAGCGGGCAGCCCCACAGTTCCCATCCCGCGCCGTACTTGCCGAGCATCGGCAGAAACTGCGGATTGCAGCCCCATGGGTTAAGCCCGATGGAGGCGTTGATCGGGATGGTGGGATACCAACCCTGAAAGTCCGCCGCGTAGCGGAGCATCGCGACGACCATTTGCCGATCGTTCGACGCGCACACCGTTTCGCGCGCGACGAAGCGGGCTCGCTTCAGGGCCGGCACAAGTATCGCCGCCAGCACCGCGATGATCACCGTGACGACGAGCAGTTCGATCAGACTGAACGCGCGAGGACGCATGGTTGAATCCCGTAGCCGCCGCTCAACAAGCGGCGCGACGCGCGACACGTTGGGTCGCCGCTATTTGCGACGGCGCATCGCGAGCAGCGCCATCAGACCCAGACCGGCGGGCAGCGCCATCGGCGCGGGGACGACCGCGACGACGGTGAGGATGACGTCCTGATTGGCGTTGGCTGTTGAGAGCGTGGCGCTGAACGCGCCGATGGTGCCGGTGAGACTCGAGCCGAGCGTGCCGCTGATGGTCTGAGCGGTGTCAAAGAGCGTGTAGACGCCCGGGCCGAAGCCGGTGACGGGGGTGAAGGCGAAGTCGTCGAAATTCAGCAGACCCGAACCGATGGTCAGGATGCCGGAGGTGAGGACGACCTTGTCGCTGGTGGAGCCCAGTTCAAAGAGCATGGAGGGGGAGGCGTTGCTGAGGGCTCCGGAGATGTCGAGGGTGCTGCCGAGGGTGAGCATGCCGGGGGAGTTTCCGGGGGCGAGTTTGCCGCCGCTATCGACAGTGACGGCGGCGGCGATGGAGCCCGACCCGCCGAGCGTCGCGCCGGACTGGATGGTGAAGGCGCCGGAGCCGGTGTTGGTTCCGTTGGCCAGGAGCGTTCCGGCGGTGACGAGGGTCTGACCGGCGTAGTTGTTGGTGCCGGTGAGGATGAGCGTACCGCTGGTGGACTTGGTGAGTGTTCCGCCGCTGTTGAGGGCGCCGAGGTTGGAGAGGGTTCCGGACTTGGCGTTGAAGGTGATCGCATCGGAGCCGCCGATGGCGAAGCCGGCCATGTTCAGGGATGCGCCATCGAGATTGATGATGGAGCTGACGGTTCCGGTGGAGGCGGGTCGGGAGATGTTGCCGGCGAGCGTGACGTTGCCGCCGGTGAGGTTGAGGGTAGCGCTGGCGGCGCCGGTGCCGACGGTGCCGGAGTTCTGGCCCATGGAGATGGAGCCGATGTTGGCGATGCCGCCGCCGATGTTGAGGACGGCGGTGACGCCGTTGGCGTTGTTGACGTTGGTGCGTTTGCCCATCGAGACGGCGGTGACGTCGAGGGTTCCGTTGTCGAAGCTGAAGGTGCCGGACGTGGCGAGCGTGCCGGTGTTGGCGGAGGCCAGGACACGGTTGCCGACGTTGAGGTTGTTGAGCCGGAGGTCGGCGGCGTGGCCAGCGACATCGAAGAGTCCGGTGATGAGGGAGCCGGTGACGTTGGTGACGTTGGCGACGTTGAGGTCGGCGCGCCCGTTGACGGTGTCCGCGGCGGTGCGGATTTTGAGCGTGCCGGTGGTGGTATTAAAGGAGATTTCACCGGACCCGCGGTTGCCGCCGGAGGGGGCGGAGCCGAGGTTGATGGTGTTGGCATTGATGATCTGGGTGCCGGAGCCGAGCTTGAGGGTGCTGGTGTCGGTGGCCGGGGTGGTGCCGCCGAGCTGGAGTGCGGTGGTGGTGAGTGTGCTGGCGGCGGCGAACTTGACGGTCCACGGGGCGGCGGCGGCCGACGTGCCTTGGGGTCCGACGATGAAGCTGCCCGTGCCGGTGTTGGCGGTGAAGACGGCCAGTCCGCTCATGTCGAGGATGCCGGTGTTGGAAAGCGTGCTTCCGCCCTCACCGATGCGGATGTTGGCGGAGCTGTTGATGGCGAAAGTTCCGCCGCCGGAGATGGTGACCTGCGTGACCTGCGGTCCGGCGATGGCGGCGCTGAGACCGAACGAGCGCGTGCCGTCGGTGCCGTTGACGGTGAGCGTGACGCCGGTGTTGATCTGGGTGTTTTGCCAGTTGGAGGAGGAGGTGGGCGCGTATCGCAGCGATCGAATCGTGCGGTTGGCGTCGACGATGTTGTTGACGGTGGAGGAATTGGCGGCGGCGTCGGTGTCGCCGAAGATCGCGTCATCGCCCGAGCCGGGCGCGGCGGAGCCGGACCAGTTGCCGCCGGCCCCGCCGGTGGACCAGAAGTCATTGGCGGCGCTGCCGCCGTTCCATGTGACGCTGGCGGCTCGGGCGCCGGAGGAGGCGGTCAGTGCGATCATCGCGACGGGGATCAGAAGTCGGTTCATGCGGGTTTTCATGTTTCATCTCCTGCGGAAAGCTCAGGGAGGGCCCTTCCTGAGCTTCGGGTTGTTCAGTCACGACGGCGCGTGAGGGTCATCGCCAACAACAGCGCCAGCCCGGCGGGCAGCGCGGCGGGGGCGGGGATCGTGATGACCAGGTTGTGAATCTCGGTGGCGCTCAGCGCGGTGTTGTAGATTCGGATGTCATCGTAGGAGCCGGCGGTGACGACGGTGCCGTTGTAGGCGCTGGCGAGGCGCTGGGTGAAGTTGCTCGCCTGCGTGGTGAGATTGGCGATGCCGGTGATGGCGCGGGTGGTCTGCACGCCGGCGGAGGCGGGGTTGACGTCGATCGCCGATCCGTCGAGGTAGATACTGAAGAAGGAATTGGAGCCGTCGTTATCGAGCACGAGGGCGATGTGATGCCAGGCGTTGTCATTGAAGCCGGTGGTGACGCCGGAGTTGTACCAGGTGCCGTTCCAATGGACGCCGATGCCCGATGCGGCCCCGCCGTCGTTGGCGTCGCCGCTGGTGCTGGTGTTCAGGGACCAGACGAATCGGGTGGAGAGCTGATCGAAGAGGTAGCCGGTGCCGGTGCCTTTGTACCACATGGCGATGGTGAAGGTCCCGGAGCCGCCGGTGCTGATGCCGCCGTTGGAGTTGTCGACGGCGATGCTGTTGGCGGAGACGACGAGGGCTTCGTTGGCCTGTCCGAGGTGGTCGGTGGTGAGTGCGAAGCTGCCGCCGCCGCTGCGGTATCCATCGCTGATCTGCGTGGCGCTGACGTCGTCGACGATGTTGGTGTGCACGGTCGAGGAATTGATCGTGTAGTGCAGGATGAGAGCCGCGCGGGCGTCGACGGCGAGGGCGGATGCGATCACCAGAGCGGTCAGGAGTCGGACGGTTAAAGCGTGATTCAATGTTCCATTCCTTTTGTGCGGGACCTTCAGTCGTTTTTCTCCAGTGACGGAACATCCGTGACGGATTTTGCGGACGAACGGATCGGCGTTTGGATGCGGTCTTCGGAAAGGCCGGTCGACGGTTCGAAGACGCGGCGGTAGGCGAAGCCGAGGTAGCGTGCTCGGGCGACGTGCGGGACGTCGTCCACTTCGACGCTCAGCGACCGGCCGGTGACTTTGCCGAGCGGGGCGCGGCACAGGTGCAGGCCGATTTTGTTGGTTTCGATGATGTCGCCATTGGCGGCGAAAGTCTTGTAGACGTTGCTGCCGGGGAGCCGGGCGCGAAGGGGCCAGGCGGCGGCGGGTTGCGTGGTGTTCGATGCCCAGAGGAGGAAGACTTCGTAGGTTCCATCGTCGAGCCCGTTGACGGTCGTGCGAATGGCGGGGGCGTCCTCGGTATAGGAGGACGATTCCCAGACCATGGCGTTGGGCATCGCGTCGAAGCCCTGCTCCAGCGGCGACGAGCCCCAGAGACGGTCCGTATTGATGCGGCTCGCGCCGGCGTTGGCGTTGTCATTGGACCAGGTCGTCGTCAGGCCGTCGGCGATGTTGACGGTATTGCCGCCGGGTCCGGCGGTGGCGTTGACGTAGGTGAAGTCGGTGCGGAGCGAACGGAGGGAGCCGTCGGCGGCGAGAGTCGCGATGAAGTCCGGTCGCAGGGTGTACGCAGAACTTCCGCCGGTGATTTCGAGCATGACGCGGCCTTCGGTGACGCGCACCTGGCATTCGCCGGCGGGGAGGGTCTGAGCGGAAAAGCGCGTGCCCAGGTCGATGGCTTTGGCCCCGCCGGGCAGGTCGACGGCGAACCCGCGCGCTTCGGGGCGGACGTAGGCGTCGATGCGACCGGAGATGAGACGTGCGCGATTGGGTCCGGTCATTTCAAATTCGCAAGGCCCGGTCAGGTCGACGACGGCGGCGGAGGTGAACATCACCTGCGCATGACCGGCGGCGAGTCGAATCGGGCCGATCGTCAGTTCGCTGCCGAGGTTCATCGCGCCGGCCGACGCATCGAAACGCGCATCGTCCGAGAGGTCCGAGAGAATCGCCACATGCGGAACCGCGCCGGCCGCATCACCGCTCCGCGCCGGCGCAGCATCGCGCTGGCTGACCACGCTGATCGCCGCCAGCACGCCGAGCATCACGCACGCCGCCGCGGCGCACACGGCCCATCGCCCGACGGTCCAACCCGCCGGCGTGGCGTCGGCCGCGGTAGTCGTCGGCGCCGCCGCGATGGCGCTCCGCCGCATGCCGCAGTGCAGCATCATCATGGCAAAGTACGCCGCCCGCACCGCCGGATCATCGCGCAGCGCCGCATCGAGCTGACGCCGCGCCTCGTCATCGAGTCGGCCGTCGAGCAGCGCGGAGATCCGCTGCTGCCAATGGTCCACGTCATGGGCGGCGATGGTCATGATCGGCCCCCGTTCAGTCGCGCCTCGACGCACTTGGCCAGCGCTTTGCGAATGCGGAACAGTGATTGATCGACGGCGTTGGCGGTCATGCTCATGGCGTCGGCGATGTGCGCGACGACTTCGTTGTCGAAATACCGCCGGCGGAGAATCGCACGCTGCCGATCGCTCAGCCGTTCGATGCACTGGTGCAGCGCGGCCGTGGTCTCGTCGAGCCCGGACAAATTCGCGTCCGCTTCGGCGGCGAGGATGTCGAATGTGGCGGCGTCAAACACATGCCGGTCGCGGCTCTGTTTGGTGCGGAAGGCCTTGACCTCGAAGCGCACCGTCGCCGCCGCCCAGGCCATGAAATCTGTCCCCCGCACGAAGTCGTCCGCCTTCGCACAGAGCACCACATTCACCTGCTGCACCACTTCCTCCGCCGCCCCCGGCTCGCCCGTCAGCATCAGCGCATAGGCGTAAATCCGATGCTGAAACCGGGCAAGTGTGGTCGCAAATTCATTGTCAACCGCCATTTACAATCTCCGCGGTCGCCGCCGCCCCCGGGGCGCAGCGCATCCCGCCGCCAAGATACAGCATCCGACGGGCAAACCTTACGGGCCGTCGAATAAACAATTGGGACCTCTGAAAAATTGAACCACCAAGGCGCCAAGGTCACCAAGGAATGCGTTGTTGAGTTCAAAACCCTGATTTCATCTTGGCGTTCTTGGTGCCTTGGTGGTTATTCAGAGGCCTTAATTGAATGCTCTGAATTTCCTCTCTCGCGTCCTCGTCAAGTCGCTTGCGGCTTAGCAATCTTCGTTTTGCGACGTGACCGCTTGGCCATTGAGAGTTCACTCTTGTCCACGCTGGTGGTGGAACGGCTCAGCTCATCACCGCCCCGACCGACGCGCCGTGAACGTCCGTCAGCCGGAAGTGCCGGCCCTGGTACTGATAGGTCAGCTTTTCGTGATGGATGCCCAAGAGGTTCAGGATCGTGGCCTGAAGGTCGTAGACGCTCACCGGGTCGGTGGCGACGTTGTAGCCGAAGTCGTCGGTCGAGCCGTGCACGTAACCGGGCTTGACCCCGCCGCCGGCCATCCAGAGGGTGAAACAGCGCGGGTGATGATCGCGCCCCGTGCCGTCGGTCTTGTTCACATCGCCCTGGCTGAAAACCGTCCGTCCGAATTCGCCGCCCCAGATGACCAGCGTGTCGTCGAGCAGCCCGCGCTGCTCCAGATCGCGCACCAGTGCCGCGGAGGGCTGATCGGTGTCCTGGCACTGAATGGCGAGCTGCGTGAAGAGGTTCTTGTGCTGGTCCCAACCGGCATGCATGAGCTGCACGAAACGCACGCCCTGCTCCGCGAGCCGGCGGGCCAGCAGGCAGTTCTGCGCGAACGAACCCCGCCGATGCACGTCCGGGCCGTACATTTCCAGAATGTGCTTCGGCTCCGTCGTGATGTCCGTCAGCGCCGGCACCGACGTCTGCATGCGGTACGCCATTTCGTACTGCGCGATGCGTGTCGTGATCTCCGGGTCGCCCACCGCGTCCTGCCGGATCGTGTTGAGCCGGGCCAGATCGTCAAGCTGACCCCGACGAATGGCTCGCTTCAGTCCCGTCGGGTCCGACAAATACAGCACCGGGTCGCCCGCCCCGCGGAACTGCACGCCCTGATACCGCGACGGCAAGAATCCGCTGCCCCAGTAGAAATCGAAAAAGAGCTGCCCGCAGGACGCTTCCTTGTCCCGCGAAGTCATGACGCAGAACGTCGGCAGATTGTCGTTCGTCGAGCCCAGCCCGTAACTGAGCCACGCCCCCATGCTCGGCCGGCCCGGCTGCTCCGCCCCCGTCAGACAGAATGTCGTCGCCGGCGCATGGTTGATCGCATCCGTGTGCATCGAGCGGATGAAACACAGCTTATCCGCGTTCGCAGCCGTGTGCGGAAGCAAATCGCTCAGCCACATCCCGCCCGGCCCATACTGTTTGAGCGGCTTGATCGCCGGCAATAACTTCGTCGGCTTCCCCGCCGTCATCGTCGTCAATCGCTGCCCCATCCGCACCGAGTCCGGCAGATCCTCCCCGCGCCGCTTGACCAGCTCGGGCTTGTTCTCGAACAGGTCGATGTGCGACGGCGCCCCCGACTGAAACAGATAGATCACGCGCTTGGCCTTTGGCGCCCAGTGCGGCAGACCCGGCAGACCGCGATATCCCGTCGAGGTGCTCGACGGCGCCGCCAAACCTTCGCGCGCGAAGAGCGACGCCAACGCCGCCGTGCCGATCCCCGTGCTCGCCGCGCCGAAAAAATGCCGACGGGTCATGTCCAAAAGGTGTCGCTGAGCAAATGCTTCCGGGCCCATCGCGTCACTCCTTGTTGATCACTTCGTCGAGGTTCAAAAGCGTGTTGCCCATCGTCGTGTACGTCGCCAGTTCGACCGGATCGAGTTTCGCATCGGGCTTCGATTCGCCGATGGAAAGAAGCTGCTCCGCCGCCGTCGGGTCCGCGCGGTACTGGGCGAGCGTGCGCTCAAATCCCTCGTAAAGCACCGACGCTTCCTCCGCCGTGGGCGCCCGTCCCGTCACCAGTTCAAAACCCCATGCCATCCGCGCCTTCGCCGTCGGTCCCCCTTCGTGCATCATGCGCTCGCCCACCGCACGCCCCGCCTCGACGTACGCCGGATCGTTGAGCAGCGTCAGCGCATGCAGCGGCGTATTCGTCAGTCGCTGCCTCACCATGCACACCTGCCGCGACGATGTATCGAACAGCGTCGTCGGCGCGATCGTCCGCCGCCAGAACAGATACAGCGATCGCCGATACAGCGCCGCGCCGTGGTCCTGCTCATACCTGATTTTCCCGAAGCTGAAATCCTCCCACAAACCCGGCGGCTGATACGCCCGCACGCCCGGCCCGCCCATCTGCGCGTTGAGCAATCCCCCCAGCGAAAGCGCCTGATCCCGCAAGACCTGCGACGGCCAGCGATACCGCGGCCCGTGCGTCAGCAATCGATTCTCCGGATCGCGCTCCACCATCGCTTCCGTCACGCGCGAGGACTGCCGGTACGTCGCCGACGTGACGATCATCCGGTGCATCGCCTTGACGTTCCATCCGCTTTCGACGAACTGAACCGCCAGCTCGTCGAGCAGCTCCGGATGGCTCGGCCGCTCGCCCTGCGAGCCGAAGTCCTCGGTCGTTTTGACCAGCCCCATGCCGAAAAACTGCTGCCAGTAGTGATTGATCGTCACGCGCGCCGTCAACGGGTTCGCCGGATCGACGAGCCACTTCGCCAGCGCCAGCCGATTCGACGGTGCATCTTTCGGTAACGCATTGAGCCGCGCGGGCACGCCCGGATGCACGGGCTCGCCGTACTTGTCATACGCTCCGCGGATCAGCACATGCGCCTCCCGCGGCTCCTTCCGCTCCGCCATCACCATGACGCTGATGCTCGATCGCTCCGCCGCCTCGATCTTCTTGTGGATCGCGTCAATCTCATCCTTGACCGGCTGAGCCCGCAGATCGTGGTAATACTTCGTCAGCGCCGCTGTCTGATCCGCCGTGCGCTCTGCCGCCAATAGCGTGTCCTTCACCGCTGCCGGAAGTTCGACGCTCGGCTGGCCGATCGGCTTGGACGACACCGACAGGCGGAACAGGCCGATGTTGTGATGCTTGTGCGGCGATTCGTGTTTGAGCACGAGGGTCAGCGTCGTGCCCGGTCCGCCGACGATGGTGCGGCCCAGCGCGAACTGAGCCGTGCGCGGCGTGTTGATCTTCGGGCTGTTCACCGCCCATCCCGTCTCCGACTTGCCGTCGAACGCACTTGCCACCGGGAACCCCGACTGCTCAAAATCCGCTTGCCCGCCGGTGATTTTGACGGGTTTGCCGCCTTCGCTGATTTCGATTTCGGTGAGCACGAAGTTGCCGCTGTCGGAGCGGGCGAGCCCGTGATGCGTGAACTCCTCGCGCGGCAGGGCTTCGAGGCGCAGCGTGCGGATGTTCTTCGCATCCGTGGCGAGCGTCAGCGTGTAAACGTCCTTCTCGAGATTGACGCCGTTGACGTAAACGGAGTCGTCGGGTTCGATGTGCATCGTCTGCCCGTTCTTCGACGTCGCGCTCGTCGGATGCAGCACGGCCCACTTCGCGTCGCCTTCGATCGACTTGATCGCTTCGATCTGTTGATCGATCCACGTCTGCGGCGGCGCGGTCTTGTCGGCCAGCGCCGCGTCGAGCCGCTGCTGCGCGGCGGCGAGGTCTTTCTGTAGTGCCGCCTGTTTTTCCTGCTGCTGCGGCGTAGGTATCGACATCACCGGCCGGGCATTGCCGCCCGCATCCACCGCGCCCGACTCGTCGATGTTGTTGAAATACGCATAAAGCTGATAGAACTCGACCTGCGTGAACGGATCGTACTTGTGATCGTGACAGCGGGCGCAGCCGAGCGTCAACCCCAGCCAGACCGTCGCCGTGGTGTCGACGCGATCGACGACGTAATCGACGCGCGATTCCTCGGGGATGCGTCCGCCTTCGCCGTTGAGCATGTGATTGCGGTTGAAGCCGGTGGCGAGGCGGTCCTCGAGCGTGGCGTTCGGCAGCAGATCGCCGGCGATCTGCTTGACGGTGAACTGATCGAAGGGCATGTTCTCATTGAACGCCTTGACCACCCAATCGCGCCACGGCCACATCGTCCGCGTCGCGTCCTGCTGATACCCGTTGCTGTCGGCATAACGCGCCTCGTCCAGCCAGGTCCATGCCATGTGCTCCCCGTACGCCGGCGACGCCAGCAGCCGATCGACGAGCTTGTCATACGCCTGCGGCGAATCGTCGGCGAGAAACGCGGCGACTTCGTCGCGCGTCGGCGGCAAGCCCGTCAGGTCCATCGTCACGCGCCGAATCAGCGTACGCTTGTCCGCCTCCGGCGACGGGGCGACGCCCGCTTCCTCCATCTTCGCCAGCGCGAAGCGGTCGATGAGATTGCGCGCCCAGTCCGCGCGCTTGACCGCCGGCGGCTCGTGATGCACCGGCGGGACGAATGACCAGTGCTCCGCCCAGGCCGCGCCCTGCGTGATCCATTGCGTGAGCGTCTTCTTCTGCGCATCGGTGAGCGTGCGCCCCGAATCGGGCGGGGGCATCAGGTCGTCGCGGTCGGTCGTGTTGATGCGGCGGACCAGTTCGCTGGCGTCGGGCTTGCCGGGCACGATGGCGTAGCCGTCCTTGAGTTTGGCCAGCGCGCCCTCGTGCGTGTCGAGTCTCAGGTCGGCCTTGCGGTGCGCGCGGTCCGGGCCGTGGCAGAAAAAGCATTTGTCCGAGAGGATCGGCCGCACATCGCGGTCGAAGTCGATGGTCGCCTCGCCGCGCGCGGCCAGGTGCGGGATGAGAAGGACGCAAAGAATCGCCCCGACGATGAAGAGACCTCTGGATCGCATCCGTCATTGAAGGCATCCGCGCGAAATTGTTCTTGCATCGACGACGACAAATTTTGTAAAATCCGCCCATGACCCCCATTTCCCGAGGCAAGGCGTTCGGACGGGCGTTTTTCGCAAAATACCCGGTGGCGAAGCACATCATGGGCATTTTCGACCACCTGCCCGACGTGTGCTTTTTTGCCAAAGATACGAAAAGCCGCATCGTCCACGCCAACGCGCGATTTCTCGAACACCACGGCGGCGTGTCGCTGGAGACGTTGCTCGGGCAGTGCGATCGCGACTTCCACACCCCGCTGCACGCCGAGGCCTACATTGCCGAGGACCAGCGCGTCATGAGCAGCGGTCAGCCCGCCGAGGGACAGGTCTGGCTCGTGCCCAACGCCCGCGGCGTGCCCAACTGGTACGTCTGCTCCAAGGTCCCGATCTTCGACGAGCGCGGACAGGTGATCGGCCTCGTGGGCGCGATGTACCGCATCGAAACGCCCGGCGACACGTCGCATCATTTCCGTGAGCTGACGCCCGTCATTCGTCATCTCGAAGCCCGCTTCGCCGAGCCGCTGCGCATGAGCGATCTGGCCGCGCTCGCCGGCATCTCGCTCACGCATTTCAATCGCCGCTTCGTGCAGATCTTCCGCATCACGCCCAAACAGTTCATTCTCTCCCTGCGCATTCAGGCCGCCCAACGCCTGCTCAACACCACCGCGCGGCCCGTTTCGGAAATCGCCTCCGCGACCGGCTTCTGCGACCAGGCCCACTTCACCAAACGCTTCAGCACCGAAACCGGCATGACCCCGCTCGCGTATCGAAAGCGCTTCCGCCACGCATGAATCAGATTGTCTCCCGTTTAGCGGCGGGGCAACGCCCCGCGCTTCCCCTCACATCGCGATCGGCAGTGCGATCGAACGGAACTGCTCGTTCTTCGACCAGTTGTTCGCATCCTTGCATGTCCGGCACGGCGTCAGATCATTGCCGCAACCCGTCCGCTGACGCAGCGACTGCGCCTTTTCGCCGTGGTAGAGCGCATCGACGGAGTCGTCCATGAGACTCCCCAGCCAAAGGTCCATGTTCGTGTCGAGATTGCACGGGCTCACCCGCCCCGACCAGTCGACGACGAGGTAGCGCACGTTCCACACATTGCATCGCCCCGCTTCGATCATCGGGTCGGTGATCTTGCCGCCGTAGCTGAGCACCTGTTTCATGAGGATGACATCGCGCTCGCCCAGGTGGGGCTGCCAGTAGTCGATGAACCTCTCGCGCTCGCCTTCGTTGTGCGAACTTTTGACGAAGACGATCCGCGTCGGGCGATGATCAGCGAGACTGAGCCAGTGGTGAATCTTCTCATTGATGACCGCCATGCGCCGATCGGGCGGGACGTTTCTGCCCTCGAAGTCGCGGATCAGACCGGGGCGCACATGGTCATACACCTGCGGCGTCACGGCGTCGACGCTCAATCGCACCAGGTCGATCTGCGCATCGATCCATGCCTGCATCATGGGTTTGGTCAGCATGGAGATGTTCGTATTGAGCTCGACGCCGAAGGGCCGCGGTTTGCCGAGTTTTTCGATGAATTCGATGTAGTGACGGTGCAGCGTCTGCTCGCCGAAGAAGCCCAGCTCGACGGTGCGCGCGACGCGATGGGCCTCGGCGAGCGTGCGTTCGAACACCGCCCGGCTCATCATGCCGGGTTTGCGGTTGTAGGGCGAGCCGGCGGGCTGATTGGGCAGATGCTGATACGCCTGCGGGCAGAACGGGCAACGGTAATTGCACACATTCGTCAGCTCGATCGACATCACGAGCCGCTCATCGGGGCGATAGTGTCGCGATTCAGGCAGCGGCATCGCGCATCGTCTCCTGCGGTTTCGTATCGCGCGCCGGCGCGCTCAACGTGCGCGGCTTCCACAGCGCCAGCACCGGCACCTTGTACTGTTCGCGCAGGGCATCGACCCGCCGCTCGACCTGAGCCGGATTGATGTTCGAGACGATGATCGCCTCCGGGTCCGTACTCATCGCCACCGCGTCCGTCCGCACCGCGACGCCGCGGTAGGTCAGCGAGGAAAAAGCCGGATGATTCTCGGCGATGGCCTTGACCCGCAGACCGCTCCGCTGACAGGCCTGCCAGGTGGCGTGGATATTCTTGCCCAGGTCGGCGATGACGACGTCGCGCAGATGGTGCAGGCGGGTGAAGGCGTCGACGAGCGTCGCCTGTGCCTCCAGTTCGAGCATCGATTCGAGCGCCATGTCATCAAGCACCCGCCGACCGGCGAAGGCGGTGCGCCATTCCCAGAGCCGCGCTTCGCGCTTCGCCGACTTCGCCACGCGCGACATCTTCGCATGCGCCGCCAGCGCAGCGTAGCGCTGCGTCCAATCCGCCGCGTACATCCGCCGCAGCTCCGCCGGCAAGTAGCGCGACGTGAGAATCAGATTGTTCCGCAGGTCCATCCGCAGCGTCAGTGCGCTCGACCGCCCGCCCGGATGCTTGTCGTGACGGAAGACGATGTCTTCAAATCGCTCGATGCGGTAACCCGCCCGGGCGAGGCGGAAGGTCAGGTCGTATTCCTCCGCCTGCCGGAAAAATTCGGGGGCGAAGTGGCCGACCTGCTCGAGCGTCGTGCGGCGGAGCACCGTGCCGCAGCCGATCATCACGCTCGGCAGCGCGGACGCCTCGAGCTTCCCGCTCGGCAGCACCACGCGTCCGCACACGCCCGCCGTCTGCGGTCGGATGTCCATGTACCGCATCGCCCGGATCAGAGCATCGTCCACCGGGTAGCTGTCATCGTCGAGGATCGTCACATACTCCCCGGCCGCGCGGACGATGGCGTGATTCCGCGCCGCCATGCCCTCATTGCGCCCGAGCCGGATGAGCTTCACCTCCGGATGACGCCGGGCCACCGCGTCCGCCGAGCCGTCCGTCGAAGCGTTGTCCACGACGAACGTCTCAAAATTCGCACTCGACAGCGGCGTGCTGTCGCGCAAATGTTCCAACGTCGCCAGCAGACGCTCGCGACGATTCCAGGTGATGATCACATAGCTGAGTCGCATGTTATTTTCCGGAAGGGTTGACCGCCGAGACGCCGAGGACGCGGAGAGAGGCGACAGAATCATCTTCTGCCTGATGGTCATTCTCTGCGTTCTCTGCGTCTCGGCGGTTCATCGATTTTCGCTTTCAATCAGTCGCCCGATCTGCCGGGTCACCCGTTGCATGCCCGTCGTGTAGCTGAGGCGTTGTTCGACCGCCTGCCTTTGCGCCTCCGCGATCGCGCGGCGGGCGCCTTCATCATGAATGAACCGCGCCAGATGCGACCGAACACACCACGGCGCATCGAAGCTCACCTCATCAAAGCGCGGCAGCGCCGGTTGATGCGGCTTTAGCCACCCCGCCCGCCGCCACGACTGCACGATCCCCACCGGATCGCCGCGCTCCGCGAACACCGCCGCGCTTTCAAGATGCTGCTCCAGCGCCTCGCGCTGCGACGCATCGATGAGCCGGCGGGCCTCCTCGACGCTGTCGACATGCTCGGGCAGATGATCGGCCAGGAACGCCAGCAGGGCCGGTCCGACCGTGTCGTACGGCCCGGACCGCACGAGAAAAAACCCGCCCGCCGCCAACCCGTCCAGCAGCCGCTGATGCAGACAAAAGAACGGCACGATCTGCAAGTTGATCTTCGTCTTCCGCGTCATTTCCTCAAGGGGCTGCCCATAATCGATCGGCCCCCGCGCGTACTTGCCGAAGCGCGGATGATCCCGCCACCCCGACCCGTACAGCGCCAGCGACAAACCCATCTCGTCCGCCGCGTCGGCGAACCACGTCAACGCCTGCTGCCGGTAGAGCAAATTGTTGAGCTGCGTGAAAAGCATGTCGATGACGAAGTGCCGCGTGTCGGGATCGGGGATGAACATCCCCGTCTCACGCTGCGTCTCGTCAAGCAGCAGACGCACATCGAGCGGCGTCGGCAGACTCTGCCCCCGCTCGTACAGATCGATCATCCGCTCGCTCGCCGCCGCGATGAGCTTCTGACCCAAGGGGTCATGCTTCGCCGCATCGAGCATGCGCTCGACCATCGCCGGCGGCGTCTGCGACGCATGCGACACGAACGCCAGGTCATCGCCATCGCTCGCCCATGTCTCCGGCCGCTGCGGAATCCGCGTGAGCTTGCCCAGCGGGATGCACTGGCGCATCGGATACCCGTGCCGCTGCGCGTACAGCGGGGCGAACGGCGTGAGCACGAAGTCGCGCTTCGTCACCGACGCGCCCGCCGCCCGGTTCGTCAGATTGCTCAAATGATCCTGAATCCAGCAGACCCACGGCAGATTCGCCGGGAACACCTTCGGGTACTCGACGCGCAGGTGATCGATGACGAACACCATGTCCGGCTTAAGATCGCTGACCGCCCGCTGCACCGCCGACCCGGTGATCTGATAGTCATCGCGCTTTTCGATGAGCAGATGCGCGCTCCATCCGAGCGACTGCAGCGCGGCGACCGTGTCCCGCGCGGCGTACTGAAGCACCGTCGTGAAACGCGACGTGATGATCAGCGCTCGCGGGGTCCGCAGCGGATGCTCGCTGAACGCCGCCGCCAGTTCCCCGGCGTCAAGGTCGCGGTAGTATTCATCCAACTGGGACTGCACCGCCAGCGCCGGGGCGCTGATCGCCTCGCCGACTTTGACAAGCTGCGTTTCGATCAGGTCGCCCTGCTTGCCGTGCGTGATGCACATCTGCGGAAAAGGAATCTGCGGCTCCGTGAGCATCGCATCGCGCATCTGCTCCGCCCAGTCTTCGCCGACCCACCAGTGAAAGCGCTGCTGCGCGATCGGACCGTCCGGGCCGGTGTAGTCGTGCATCGACAGGGCGAGGCGCACATGTTGCGCTTCGGCGGCGATGATGTGCACCGCCTGCTGCTGCGTGAGCGTGAGCTGCGGGGCCTTGAGCGCCAGCGCCGCGACGAGATACCCGTCGCCGAACCCGTACACGCCGATCGTCTGCCCCTTCTCGAAGGCGGTCGCGAGCTTGCGGAGCGAGGTTTCGACCGCCCCGAGCGGATCGTTGTCCGGGCTGAGGATCGTCGGCGGACCGACGGGAGGGGTGTACAGAATCGTCGGCCGCCCGGACGGCGTGGCGGCGATCTGAAAACGCGCCTCGGGCGTCGCACCGGCCAGCCGCTCGCACAGGGCCGGTCGATATTCCGCCATCGCCCCCATGTTCCGCGCGAATGTGCGATGAAGCTGATCCGTCGGCGTCGGATTGATGATCCGACCCAACAACTTCGCCGCCTCACGCCAGCGCCCAAAATGCAGATGCACCTGACCCGCCGCCGCGAGCAATTCCCCCGGCACCGCCTTGCCCATCTCCGTCAAAAGCCCGTCCGCCTTCTCGAAGTCGCCCCCGGCGAAAGCTTCGGTAAACAGCGTGACGGACTGATGATCGACGCACGATGACATATCGCCCATCATCGACCGATTCGCCCGCTCGCTTGCAGATTTTGAAGTGATCCACTCCCCTCCCTCCGAGGGAGGGGCAGGGGGAGGGTGAGGCGCATCAGTTCGAGTGATGTTGCGTCACGTGACCCGCGCATCAATCAAGAGCGGTTTGAATCAATGTGTAGCCACGCATCCTGACGAGCCGCGCACGTCAGCAAGCGGTCGAGCCCGCATCCAATGACGTTCCTTGACCGCTCCCTCACGGTCGCGGCTCGTTGGGAACGCTATTTGATTTGTGAAACCGCTCCAGTCGCACGATGCATCCGCGCCATGAGGAAGCGCACGCGGGCCGATGCGCTTGACCCCCACCCAACCTCCCCCTTTCCGGGGGAGGGGTCGGACTCCCCTCCCTTCGAGGGAGGGGCGGGGGGAGGGTGAGGCGCATCAGTTCAGGTGATGTTGCGTCACGTGACCCGCGCATCGGTCTCGTCGCATGATGCGTCCGCGCCGTGAGGAAGCGCACGCGGGCCGATGCGCTTGACCCCCACCCAACCTCCCCCTTTCAGGGGGAGGGGTCAGAGACGGCGGCGAGCGGGGTTTGATGACTTTTGCATCAGGGAGGTGTCGGAGGGCGGAACGCCCTCTGACGCAAGTCAACCGAATGGTCCCCCTTCGAGCCCAGCGGCCGGAGTGGTAAACTGCCCCCATGTCCAAGTCGAACCTTGATGAAGCACGCAAGCGAGCGGCGAAGCTGCGCGAGGAGATCGAGCGGCACAATCGGCTCTACTACGTTCAGGCCGCGCCGCAGATCACCGATCAGCAGTTCGACGCCCTGCTCAAGGGGCTGCAAGACCTCGAAGCCGCCCACCCCGAACTGGTCACGTCCGACAGCCCCACCCAGCGCGTCGGCGGCGAACCCATCGAGGGCTTCGACACCGTCGAACACGCCTCGCCGATGATGTCGATCGACAATACCTACGACGAACAAGACCTGCGTAAATGGATGGCCCGGAACGAAAAGAACCTCGCGGCCGAGGGCGGCGGGCTCTTCGGCGAGGCGATCGGGTATGTGTGCATGCCCAAGATCGACGGCGTGGCGATCAGTCTGCGCTATGAGCAGGGCAAACTCATCCGGGCCGTCACGCGCGGCGACGGCCGGCGGGGCGACGACATCACCGCCAACGCCAAAACCATCCGCGCCATTCCCCTTTCCCTCGAGTCCACACAAAAACATCCCGTCCCCGACGTGATCGACATCCGCGGCGAAGTCTTCATGACCTTCGACACCTTCAACAAGATCAACGCCGAGCGCGAGGCCGCCGGGGAGGCCCTCTTCGCCAACCCGCGCAACTTCACCGCCGGGACGCTCAAGCAGCTTGACCCCAAGGTCACCGCCCGTCGCTCCCTCCGCTTCTACGCCCACAGCCGCGGCATCGTCGAACCCGATCACGCCGGGTCGTTTTCCGACTACCTCGAAGCGCTCAAGTCATGGGGCGTGCCCGTCACCGCCGGGACGGAGCGATTCGACGATGCGGACAAGGTCTGGCGATACATCGCCGACTACGACAAGCAGCGCCGCGCCTGGGCCTACCCCGTCGACGGCGTCGTCGTCACCATCGACCGCTTCGACCAGCAGCGCGCCCTGGGCGAAACCAGCAAAGCCCCGCGCTGGCGCATCGCCTACAAATACGCCCCCGATCAGGCGACGACGAAACTGATGCAAGTCGATTGGCAGGTGGGCAAGATCGGAAAGCTCACGCCGCGCGCGACCATGGAACCCGTCGAACTCGCCGGGACCACCGTCTCGCACGCCACGCTGCACAACTTCGGCTACATCACCAAGCTCGACATCCGCCTTCACGATCACGTCGTCGTCGAGAAGGCCGGCGAAATCATCCCGCAGGTCGTCGAGGTCAAAAAGGACCAGCGCACCGGGCACGAGAAGAAGATTCATCCGCCCGAAAAATGCCCCGAGTGCGGCGGGCCGGTCGAGATCATCATGGACCCCGACCGCGTCAAAAAAGTCGAAAAAGACGCGGAAAATCACGAGCCGATCGGCGATGCCGACGAAACCGGGCGCTTCTGCATCAACCCCGAATGCCCCGCGCAGTTCCGCGAGAAACTCATCTGGTTCGCCCATCGCGGACAGATGGACATCGACGGCCTGGGCGAGAAGCTCGTCGATCAACTGCTCGCCCACAACCTCGTGCATCACTTCGCCGACCTGTACGCGCTGAAGGCGGAGCAGCTTGCGGGGCTGGAGCGCATGGGCGAGAAGTCGGCGGCGAACGTCATCGAAGGCATCGCGGCGTCGAAGCAGCGCGGGATGGCGCGCGTGCTCGGATCGTTGGGCGTGCGGCATATCGGATCGGCGACGGCGCGGACACTGGCGATGCATTTTGAGGATGTGGACGCGCTGATGGGGGCGGAGGAGGCGGCGCTGACGCAAGTGCCGGATGTCGGGCCGATCGTGGCGGCTTCGCTGCACAAGTATCTGCACTCGGCGGCGGGGCGGGCGACGCTGCACGGGCTGCGCGATGCGGGCGTGGACCTGACAAGCCGGGAGTATCAGCAGCGCGCTTCGACGCCCGACTCGCCCTTCAAGGGCAAGACCATCGTGCTCACCGGCACGCTGGCGCACTTCAAGCGGGAGGATCTCAAGGAGAAGCTCGAAGGGCTCGGCGCGAAGGTGTCGGGGAGCGTCTCCAAGAAGACGGACTTCGTCATCGCCGGCGAGGAGGCGGGGAGCAAGCTCGACAAGGCGCAGGCGCTGGGGGTCGAAGTGTGGGACGAGGCGAAGCTGATGGCGACGATGAAGAAGTTGTGACGAGCGGCGGGGGAGCGGTCGACGGGGCCGTTGGCCCCATTTCGCGCACCGTCGTTTCGCGGTTTGCGCACAGCGATGGCGCATCGGACGCGGTCGTGCGCGCGCGATGAATGTAAGTCCTTGATTGATCGCGCACCGGCGCGCCGGGGCCTCCGCGCCGGTGCGCACCGGACCGTCCGGTGCGCGCCGGGACCCCGAAACAGGGGTGAAATTGCTCGATATTGAGGCGTGAACGGGGGCACACCGGTGCGTCGAAAAACCGGGGGGCGGGCGCGCCGGTGCGATGGGGCGAATCAGCCGGAGGCGTCGAGGGCGTTGCGGGCGGACGACCGGGCCTACAATCCCGCCATGACCGTCTTCGTGTGGATCGGTTTCATCGTGATGATTCTGGGGATGCTGGCGCTGGACCTGGGCGTGTTTCATCGCCGGGACGCGGTGATCAGTCTGCGCGCGTCGCTGGGTTGGACGGCGGTGTGGGTGGCGGTGTCGCTTTTGTTCAACGTCGGCATCTATTTCATGTACGACTATCACCTTTTGGGCATCGGCGAACGCATCGGCACGGACCTGGGCGGGCGGCAGGCGGCGATGGAGTTCCTGTCCGGCTACCTCATCGAAAAGTCGCTGAGCATCGACAACATTTTCGTCATCGCCGCGATATTCTCGTACTTTCACGTGCCCGAAGCCCTCAAGCATCGCGTGCTTTTCTGGGGCGTGCTCGGGGCGCTGGTCCTGCGCGGGGCGATGATCGGCGTCGGGGCGGCGCTGATCAACCGTTTCGAATGGCTCGAATACGTGCTCGGCGCGGTGCTGATCGTCACCGCTTTGAAAATGCTCTTCGCGCATGAGTCCGATGCCCATCCGGATCGCAACCCGCTGGTGAAACTGGCGCGGAAGTTTTATCCCGTGACGCGCGATTATGAGGGGCATCATTTTTTCTCGCACCTTGGCGGCCGGCGGGCCATCACGCCGCTCATGCTCGTGCTGCTGGCGGTCGAGAGCATGGACGCGGTGTTCGCGGTGGACTCGATCCCGGCGATCTTCGGCGTGACGCGCGAGCCGTTCATCGTCTTCACGTCCAACGTCTTCGCCGTGCTGGGCCTGCGAAGCTTGTACTTCGCCCTGGCCGCGGTGCTCGACCGGTTCGAGAAGCTCAAGTATTCGCTGGTGTTCATCCTGATCTTCGTCGGCGTGAAGATGCTCATCTCGCACTGGGTCGCGATCGAGACATGGTTCAGTCTGGCGGTGATCGTCGTGTCGCTGGCGACGGGGATGGTCGTGTCGATGATGACGCACGGTGAAGCGAATGATGATGATGACGATGCGGATGAACCCGGCGCGTGAACGGCGTCGGACCCCGAAAAATGCGGAGAAATCCTACAATTATTGCTTGGCGGCGGGGTGATCGTGGGGGTATACTCGGGTTGTGGGAAATGCGCCGCTTACGGCGTGGAAAATCAAATCCTTAGAAGAGGCCAGCAAATCATGATGCATGGGTTGCAACGCGTATGGATCGCATGTGCGGCGAGTCTGATCTGTGTCGGCTCGGCGAAGGCGAGCTTGGTCGCGTGGTGGGAACTGGATGATGCGGACGGGTCGGCGGCCGTGCACGCCACGGTCGGTTCCGATGGCACGTACAACAATTTCAACACGGGCGACTGGGAGAACGCCGGTTCGCCCGGCGACGCCAGCGCGCCGGCGAACTCCGTGAACCTCGACGCCGTCGGGGCCGCGCACTATCTGGACTTGGGCTCGAGCGGCGGGCCGCTCAACGGGCTGGCGCACTTCACGATTTCGATGTGGGTTCAGATGGACAGCACGTCCGTGGACATGACCTTCCTGTCCGTCGGTCAGTTCACCACGGGGCAGCCCCTCGTGTTCTGGCGCGATGAGGACGATTCGCTGGGCGGCGGGACCAACAACAACACCATCGCCGCCCTCGTCGGCAACGCCCGCGTGTCCGGCTCCAACAACGTGCTGGCCAATACCGGCTGGCATCATGTCGCGCTCACCTTCGCGCCGAATCTGTCCACGGGGCTTCAACTCTACGTCGATGGCGTGAACGTCACCGCCCATCGCTCCGGCACCACCGCCTCGAGCTTCTCCACCATCACCACCAAAGTCCTCCGCGCCGGGCAGGTCTCCGACGCCGTCAGCGCCTCCAAGCAGTTCGACGGACACATGGACGAGATCGCCATCTATGACGAAACGCTCAATGCCCATGCAATCTCCGTCCTGGCCGGCGGGGCGGCGGCGACGGCGGTGATTCCCGAGCCGACGTCAATGATGCTGCTGGGTCTTGGATCGCTCGTGCTGATGCGCCGCTCACGGATGCGCGTGGCATAGGCGGAATCTTCCACGACATCGATGCTACACTGTCGACGCCATGCGTGTGCTGAGCGTCAACACCGCCCGTCCGCGCCTGCTTGTTCACAGCGGGCACAGCTACACCACCGCCATCAACAAGCAGCCGGTCGACGGCCCGGTTGCCGTGTCGCATGAACACGTCGGTGACGATCGGCAGGCGGACCGGGAAAATCACGGCGGGCCGCACATGGCGATCTGCGTGTACCCGCGCGAACACTACGGCCCCGTCGGCGACTTTCTCGGCGTGGCGCTCGACGTGCCGAGCTTCGGCGAGAACTTCACCACCGAAGGCCTCGACGAAACGGTGATCTCGATCGGCGATACGCTGAGCGTCGGGTCGGCGGCGGTGCAGGTCACCAAGCCGCGACAGCCGTGCTCGAAGCTCGCGCGCAAGCACGATCGTCCCGACCTGCTGCCGTACATTCACGAAACGGGCTACACGGGCTTCTACCTCCGCGTGCTGACCCCCGGAAGCGTGCGAGCGGGTGATGCGATCACGCTCGTCCACCGGCCGCATCCCGAGTTGACCGTCGCCGCGACGATGCGCGCGATGTTCAACGCCGACACCGATCCGGCGTTCTACGAAAAGCTCGTCGCGTGCGAGGAGCTCGCCCCGGATTGGCGGGGGCGATTTGCTAGGAAATTGTGATGGGGTGATATGGTGAAGTGGTGATATTGCAGAGCGTCCGCCACCACTTCTCCATATCACGATATCACCATTTCGCCACTTCACCATCGCAGATGTTAAACTACCGCCATGATCAGCAGGATTCACGGCTTGCTCGAGTCCCTCACCGGCGCGGTCGCTTCGATCGATCCGGGCGCGGGGCTGACGTACAGCGTCTACGTCCCCGCCTTCACCGCCGCGCGGCTCGGCATGAGCATCGGCCAGCCCATCACGCTGCACACGATCCATTACCTGGAGGGTGCCGCGCAGGGCAGCAGTTTCGTACCGCGGCTCGCCGGTTTCGTCACGGAGTCGGACCGGGCGTTTTTCGAGTTGTTCACGAGCGTCAAGGGCATCGGGCCGCGCAAGGCGCTGCGGGCGATGGCGATGCCCAGCGCGCAGATCGCAGCGGCGATCGCCGATCGCGACGTCAAGACGCTTCAGGCGCTGCCGGAGGTGGGCAAGCGCACGGCCGAGACGATTGTCGCGTCGCTGCACGATCGCGTGGACCGCTTCATCGACGAAAAATCCTTTCGTGCGGCGGACCAGACACAGAGCGCCCCGACGCCGTCGCGCTCCGCCGCCCGCGAGGCGCTGGAGGTGCTCGTCCAACTGGGCGAGAACCGCACGCAGGCGATCACCTGGATCGACGACGTCCTGGCCAAGCGCCCGGACATCGACGATGCGCAGGTGGTGATTACGGAAGTGCTGCGGTTGAAGTCGGGCGTGTGAGGAGAGTGTGGAGTGTGGAGTGTGGAGTGTGGAGTGTGGAGTGTGGAGTGTGGAGTGTGGAGTGTGGAAATCTTATACGATTCCCCTGACCCCTGACCCCTGACCCCTGACCCCTGACCCCTGACCCCTGACCCCTGACCCCTGACCCCTGACCCCTGACCCCTGACCCCTGACCCCTGACCCC